>JAILNV010000226.1 GCA_024691125.1 Lachnospiraceae bacterium
CCCTCATAAACGAAATCATTCTTCATAAGCTCAAGGGCAGCATCCTCATTGTCTCTGTAATAAGGATCTTCCATCATACCTGCTTCAAGCAGGTCATTATATACCGACCCCGGTACTTTCGCAGGAATATAATCATTCTCTGCGGATAATATTTTCATCTTCCATGTCTGGTTTTTATCTATTCTTCTCATCTTTTTAGTCTCCTACACTGGGGTCCCGGGGGACGGTTCTCCGGTTATTTTTCTCCGGTTATTTTCTCAATATCTTCTTTATACGGCAATGCCGGTATTCCTCCGGGCTTCTGTATACACAGCCCGCCTGCCACTGCTCCGTATCGTCCTGCCATCGAAAGCTTTTCTGGCGTTATATCCGAAACGCTTCTTACTCCCTGGTGCAGAAGGCTTGAAAGGAAGCCTCCCCAATACGCATCCCCGGCACCCGTCGTATCAACTACCTTCGCACTCAATGCCGAAATATCGGTTGAGACAACGCTTTCATTACTGGCTGTATTATTGTAATAGATCCTGGCTCCTTCACCTCCAAGCGTCAGTGCCAATACCGTTATCCCGTTATTTTTCATAAATGCGGGGATATTCTCTTCGCCGCCCACGAAATCAAGCTCCTCATCCGATATCTTCATAAGATCGGTAAGAGGATATATTTTTTCCGATTCACGCCTGCAGTCATCAGCTCCCCAGATCTTGTCCCTGTAATTAATATCGAAGCTTACCAGCTTCCCGGCTTCCTTTGCCTTTCTAAGTGCCTTCAGCACCGCATCTCTCGACGGTGTTCCGGACTGGCTCACCGAACCCGCATGTACGATATCCCATTCCGAGAAATCAACCTTATCTACATCCTCTTCATTGAGAAGAAGGTCGGCTCCGGGCTTCCTTGCAAATGTAAATGACCTGTCTCCCGTTTCATCGAGAGTTACAAAAGCCATCGTTGTGGTCGCCTCATCGGTAAGCCCGGGAACAAGCAGCTTAACGTCATCCTTCTTTAAAGTATTGACCAACAGTTTTCCGAAATCATCATTTCCTATCTTTCCGAGGAACCCTGCCTCTATACCATTCCTTGCCGCACTGACCGCAACATTGGCAGGTGCCCCGCCGGGATTGGCAGTATATGTATTATTCATTCCATTTACAGGTGTGAAGTCGATAAGCATCTCACCCACACATAATATTTTCATTAAAGTCACCTCTTTTTCGTATTAAGACGTAGAACCGTCCCCTTGTCTTCCCCTTGTCTTCTTCCGGGAACCACAGAACCGTCCCCTGGTTCCCTTTACCCTTTGACTGCTCCTGATGTAAGGCCGGAATATATCTGCTTCTGGCATGTTATAAATACTATAAGAGCAGGCAGCAGCGAGATGATAACACCCGCGCAGATAAGATTGTATTTGCTGCCGAGCGGTCCCACGAAGGTATACAGCGACGTTGCAACCGTGGCGAGCCTTGTCTTATCCTGAAGGTACATATTGGCCATGTAGTATTCATTATAGGTTCCGACGCCTTTCAGGATACAGGATGTAACTATCGCAGGCTTAAGAAGCGGAAGAAGTATCCTGTAGAAGATCGTAAAGTATGAAGCCCCGTCCACTATTGCCGATTCATCAAGAGCAATATCAATGTTTTCAAAGAACTGGATATATATGTATATCGCTATTACATCCGTCCCGCACATTACAGTGATATAACCCGGAAGCAGATTTATGAAGCCAAGCTTGTACATGATCTCATAGACCGGGATCTGCATTGCGACACCCGGAAGCATCGACGCAAAGAGAAACATATTTCTTATAAGCTTGTTCCCGGGAAACTTAAATCTGTTAAGCACATATGCAAGCTGGGTTCCTATAAGTGTTGAAAACACCAGCACGCATATAAGGATAATCGTCGAGTTAATGAAGGCACGTCCCATACCCGCTTTTTCAAAGGCATTTGCGAAGTTCTCAAAGTTAAGCCAGCTCTTCGGGAGTACCATTACGTTCGTATTCTGATATTCTTCATCTGTCTTAAAAGCCGTGATCACACATGATACAACGGGAAGCAGTGCGACAAAGGAGAAGAACACAAGTGAAAAATATTTAAAAAATATCAATACATATTTACCGATTTTTTCTGAAATACTCATTTCCTATCCTCCTTCCTTTATTCGGTCCCATCCTTGAAAACATACTTAAAGAACAGCTTCTGCAGTATAGTTACCGCAAAAATTATCAAGAGAAGTACAACTGCCATGGCCGAGGCCAGTCCAACCTTCTGCTGGGTATGGGCTATCTCATGCATTACCACAAAATAGGTTCCGGTTCCGTTCGCGCCGTCCGTAATTACATAAGGAGGTTCAAACGCACTCAGCGAACCCGATATTGAAAGAATGACGTTCAGGACAAAGATAGTCTTGATACTCGGCATTATTATGTATCTGAACTGTTGGAACTTATTGGCTCCGTCAAGCATTGCAGCCTCATAAAGCTCATTGTCGACGGACATGATCGCACCGATAAAAAGCACCATGTTCTGTCCGAAGTATCGCCAAACGCTGGTACCGACCAGTGAAATGTTGTTAATGCTGCGGTCTTTCAGCCAGTAAGGGAGGGAGTCCAGCTGAAAGCCGCACCACTGCAGAACCGTATCAAACACGAAGCCTCTGGTATAGAAGAATTTAAAAATAAAACCTATCGCAATACCGTTTATAAGAAAAGGAAAGAACATAAATCCCTTAAAAACATCGCCGCCCTTTACCTTGAAGCTCAGAATGGTTGCAAGATACAGCGCCAGTGACAGCTGTACAACCGATCCTCCCATATAATAGAGGGACAGCTTAAGAGCTCCGAAGCAATCCTTTCTTGAGAATACCTTGATATAATTCTTCCATCCCACAAACTTCCTTGCGCCTATGTATTTCATATTATAGAAGCTGAACTTCACCATTTCCGCAAAAGGGATATAGGTGAACACCATTAACAATACCATCGGTATGATAAGAAAGGCTAACATGACCAGCACCCTCTGACCATCTCTGCTTCTTAACCACTCTCCGAATGTACGCTTATTCTTTTTTACGGTAGTATTTGCCGATGCGCTCATATTAACCTCTTCTCCTCGGAAATTCTTATACCTGACGATGTGATCCTGCATTCCTCTTAAGTGCGCCGGCCGTGTTGAATACAGCCGGCACACAAATTTGAAATGTCTGTTATTATCAGTAATCTACGGAAATCTCAAGCTCTTCCTGAGCATCGTTCCACTTCTGTGTCCACTCGGTATAAATATCATCGAGGGATTCCGAACCTGTGGCAGCTGCCTCAACGATCCTCTGAACCTTATCGTTTCCGCCTGCATTGAAGGAAAGCTCTGACTCTGCGTTTATATCGTTAAGGAGTGTCTCCTCTCCTTCCTTGGCCGGCTGATCGGAAAGAACCTCACATCCGTCAAATGCAGCGTACATATCAGGATTCTTACCACCCTTAACTACGGTGTAACCACCTTCATTGTAGCACCAATCGGATTTCTCAACCATCCACTTAACAAAGATAAGTGATGCAAGCTTGTTCTCATCCGAAGAATTAACATTGATAGCATAATTGTAATCGCCGCCGGCGTTTACATACTGCTTGCCGCCTACCGTCATGGGGAAGGGCATGTATCCTACGTTCTCGGGAGTATCGCCTGCTTCCTGCATCTGAGCATATGCCCATGAACCAAGAACCATCGTTCCTATCTCACCGCGGTTAAGCATACCCTTGCAGCTCTCCCAGTCTGTAGTTGTGTAGTCATCCTCGATAAGTCCGTTTGCAACAGCATCAAACAGTATTCTGTAAAGGTTGTATATACCTGTATCATCACCGGGATCCTTGAAGGGCTCTGCAGTATGAGCGAACTTCTGCTGCATGAAGGTATCATCTCCGTTGGAAACGATTCCTATGTAAGCATCCCATGCGCCCATTGTCCAGCCTGCTGCATAGTTGGTATAAAGAGGGATCGCATCTGTCTTATCCTTGATAAGCTTAAGATCGTCAAGGAATTCGGTAGGAGTCGTGGGGAGCTTTTCTATTCCTGCTTGCTCAAATACTGCCTTGTTGTAAAGAACGCCCTGAGCGTTAGCCATGTAAGGAATACCGTAGCACTTCCCGTCGTATTTCCAGTTGTCAACGAAATTAAGTTCAGCCGAAAGATTGTCATATGTATCAAACGGCATAAAGAATTCCGGAAGATCTACCTTGTCGACTGCAGGGATGAACATTATGTCGCCCCAATCACCTGTCGAAAGACGAAGGAGTGAATCCTCGGCATAATCTGTAACCGCTTCCATCTCAACTTTGATGCCCGGGAACTCCTTATTGAATTCCGCTACCATCTTATCCATTGTTCCGTCCTCAGCCCTGTCTGTCTTGTGATGAAGGAACTTGATGGTTGCCGATACATCACCATAGTCAGCAAGATTAAGCTGTGTATAGGTGGGAACCTCACCCGTTGTCTCTTCTGCGCCGTCATCAGCTGCGTCTGCTTCTGCTGCGTCTTCATCCCCGGCCTCTGCCGCTTCTGTTTCGTCTGCCTCACCGGCCGTGTTATCCTCTGCTGCCGGAGCCGGAGCAGCTGCTGTGCCGCCGCAGGCTGCAAGCGAGAAAGTCATTGCTGATGCAAGACAGATTGCAAGTACTTTTTTTAACTTCATAAGTTTTTCCTCCTGTTTAATTAAGTAAATGTATTTATTGGATTACTTAATTTAATTATATCCGTTAATACGAATTAGTCAAGTAATTTTGCGCTGTTTACCTTAATTTTACCTTATATACAATTTGCTTTACTTAATTTTGTTATTAGTGCACAAAAGAAGGAATCAGTGGACAGTTCACCGGTTCCCCCGTTTATCCGGATCAATAAAAAAAAAGCCGGAGAACGGGGGGGGACGGTTCTCCGGTTCCGCCGGTCATCCGGATCAATAAAAAAAAGAGCCGGAGAACCGTCCCCCGGTTCCCCGACTATAACCGGTCAGCCCTTAACGGCACCGGCTACCATACCTTTTATTATCTGTTTACTGAAAATGAAATACAGGATCACCACAGGTGCCATTGTGATAAGCATCGCAGCCATCATCTTGGGATAATCCGATGTGAACTGT
>JAILNV010000091.1 GCA_024691125.1 Lachnospiraceae bacterium
GCAAGGGCAAAAGTACCCATCAGAGTACCTTCCTGCGTCTTAAACAGATTGGCTCCCACGACAAAGGAAACCAGTCCCGAAATAATGGCAGACATCGGAAGAACCTTCCAGTCATTCTGGAATATAAACATTCTGAACAGCTTTCCGAGATATATAAAAACCTGTGAAAACCTTCCTCTGTGCTTCGTTGTATCTTCCGCTTCAGTATTGTCTTTAGATGTCTTTTCTTTCCCGTCAGTTTTGTTTGCAGTAGTTTTGTTTTCTGTGGTTCCGTTGGCGGTATTTTCGTTTGTGTTAGTTTCGTTTGCGGTGTCGTCGGTTATATTACTATCATTCTTACTCATGCATCAGCCCGCCTTTCTCTCGATTTCCAGAGTTTTATCAGCGTATTTCTCGATAAATTCATCGGAACGTCCTTCTCCTCCCTCATCGATCTGGTTGATCGAGAGCAGGATATCCTCCATCGAGTCTTTATCAAAGAAATCATATGCCTTGTCAACCGGACCGTAATATGCAAGACGTCCCGTTCTTGAAGCATCCTTGGCAAGCACTATAACGTCATCGAACAGATCTATAACTCTGTCGGGTGTATGTGTGATCACTATAACAATCTTTCCCATATCCGAAATGGAACGAAGCTTCTCAAAAAGTCCCCTTGCCACAACACCGTCAAGACCCGAGTCGGGCTCGTCAAGGATAAACAGCGATGGATCCGAAATGAATTCCATGGCTATTGAGAGTCTCTTCCTCTGTCCGCCGGAAAGCTTCTCAACAAGTGAATGCTGGATGCTGGCCAGTCCGAACTCTTCAAGGACCTCATGAACTCTCTTCCTTCTCCTGGACATTGATACCCCCGAAGGAAGTCTTAAGGCCGCTGCATCCGCAAGCGTCCTGTAAACAGTGTCGTTTCCTCTCATAAGATCAAGCTGAGGGACAAAACCGACATCATATTTCATTTTTCCGTATTCGGTATATATGTTCTGTTCATTAAGGACTATCGAAGCGTCAGCCTTTTCATAACCTGTAACGGCATTTACAAAGGTTGTCTTACCTGCTCCCGAACCTCCGAGCAGAAGCACCATATGTCCTTTGGGTATTCTGAGATGAATATCCTTCAGAAGATATTTCTTTTTAAAGAAATCTATTGTTGTACGGTTCTCGATGTTAACGGTAAGTCCGTCGTCAATGGCCTTTACGGTAACTCCGGACTCTTTGGCTCCCGCATCCTCATCGATAACGTCAAGCTGTTTCCTTGGCTCAAACGATTTGGAAAGCCCCCATATGAGTGCAACTATGGGCTCCATAATCAACCAAAGCCACAGCCATCTTTTCCTCCTTCCAAAGACCTGACACAGACCGATATAAATACGGAACTGATATACAAGGCTGGTCAAATAGAGTGCAAACAGCAGTATAGCCGCTATTACTTCAACAGTCCTGTGAATATAAGGTCCCAGGCCTACAATAAAGGCAGCTACGATCTCGAAAGCTGTTACGATCGCGAATTTCCTTCCTTCCTGTTCTTTGTCAGCGCAAAGGCTTATCTGATATTCACGAACCACAGGTATGAGCCCCAGGATCGGCTTTCCTCCGCACTTTTTCAATATCATAAAATATCCGATCGAATTCATGATCCATCCAAGTACTTCGGATGTAAGATTGGTTTCACCAAATATCTGATCCATTAACTTCCTCCCTCCGTCTGTCTTCCGTACGGCTTATCTTTTCGCGGCTGTACAGCTCCGCACATCATATATGCTCAGTATATCAAAAAAAGCCACTGAATGCATCCTTATTTTATTTTACATTTGGTTACATTTGCTTTATCGATCATGATATATTACCATAGTAACCGAAGTAATAGTTACAGTTTCATTTACTATAATATGTAGTCACACGCAGATCCCATGAAGATATATACTGATAATATAAACGACCATACAATCGAAGAACTGATACCCATGGTACATGAGGACCGGGTTAAGGCAGCCATGAAATACCGCTTTGAGGCTGACAGAAAGCGTTCGCTGCTTGCTCATGCCCTCTTAAACAGTGCCGTAAAGGAGAAATATCCTGATATTTTACTGCCTGTAATGCCGGTCGCCGATAAATTCGGAAAGCCTCATCTTTATATTACCGCAGATACGTCGGAGCCCGTTCACGTGATTGATTCTTCTTATATTCCCGATATACCGGCATCTGCAGATATTTTCGAGCATAACGGGAAGAGTTATACTGAAGTATACTTCTCAGTATCACATTCCGGTGATTACGCAGTATGTGCTTTGGATGACCATCCGGTTGGTATTGATGTTGAAGTTATTGGTAAGGAAAGCCGTAATATAGCAGAACGGTTCTTTGCACGGGATGAACTTGAATATATAACGGATACCGGGAGCTTCTATCATATATGGACTCTTAAGGAAAGCTTTATGAAGGTCGTGGGGCTTGGGATGAGGCTTCCGATGGATTCCTTCAGCGTAACGGATTATGACAGCGTATCAGGATGCTGCGGCTTCTCATTTAACGGCGCCGGCATCAGAACGTCTGACGATTCGCTTAACGAAATCATGGGTAATATGAAGCCTTTTATGAAGGAAGGAACCGATGAGCTTACAATCCGCGGGAAATGCAGCAAGTTTGCCGATGGATACTCGCTTGCGGTTGCTGCAAAGGAACCATGGGACGGTTCTGTGGTACCCGGCCTTCTCCACTCATCCCTTTCTCACTGTATATAGACAAATTTCGTCCTTCTGCAGGCAGCAATGATCCGAAGCACAGATGAGTACATTAGTCCTATTGCATATATTATCACCGCAACGCTTAACCTGCTCAAAAAGACGATACACAGCAGTGCCATTATTATATCAATAATACTGTGCCCCAGCTTAAGCCTCCATGCGCCGCCGTATCTTCTTGATTCGGATGCTCGCATCATCTCTATTGCTCCCGAAAATGCATGTATAACGATCAGATATAAAAGCACATAGAAATGCGGAACATCAGTAAGCGTTCCCGTAAGTATACCGAAATCAAACATGATTATTCCAATATAAAGAGCTGTTCTTCCACCTACCATGAAACGTGCCATTGTAAAATAGTAAATTATCATACTTATTCCTCTCACTGTATACACGAGTGAAAGGATACCGATAACTGCCGTATAACCTTCAGACGGCTCAAGGAGCATCAGCAATGCGATCAGAACCGTTATGATCCCTGTAATTATTTCTCTGACTCTCTGAAGCTTTGTCATTATTAAACCACCCCTTAGCCATGCTTTTTCTTAAACAATCCGTTCCGGTTATCATTAACGGAATGTACTATCTTTTCGAACCCTGTAAGTTTATTCCCCGATGAATATATCTCATGACATACCATACTCTTATGTGCAATTGCGGCATCGGTGAATTTTCCAAGAAAAGTATCATGCCTGTTTTCAGCCGAGGTACTCATATACTCATCCTGATACCTGTTTATATCAAAGTCTTCTATTTTTTCACCCGACAGCTCCTCTCCGAATGCTTTCCAGTCATCCGAAGCTTTAATCTGCCTTTTACCCAGTATGGTTTTTATCCTGGTTTCATAAGGAGCTGCAATGTCATATGAATATGTACCGGTGCTGAATTCACCGATGTCATATCTTAAATACTTCATCGCATATATCAGTTGGCAGAATGCATTCCAGTAATCGGAAGGATTATCCTTTACTATTATCCTGTAATCATTCCATGCCGGCATATATCTGTATTTTATAAATGAATAGTCCGGAAGATGGCCTGCACGCCCATGCCCGAGATTCATTATGGTATTTTCGTTTCTTTGGAAAAGACTGTTAGAGTAAATGCTGTTACCCGGATCGTCAGGTGTTGAGGTACTGTGTCTGAAATGTATCTTTCTCTCAGTTTCTCCCTCGTCACCGGAAATGATCTCATAGAAATCATCGGTTGTATTGTTTATAACCAGTGAAGGTGTTCCCGCAAAATAGGCATGAGCCCATGTGTCAGCAATAACGTGCATTGCAATACCGGCAGCCTGAAGAGATTTACCTTTGGCAAGTTCGGCGGTTCTTTTGACAAGCTCACCGTTTGGTCCGCATATAAGCCGGTATTTATTCATATATACCTTTGGGCGTCTGTTATGGGAGGCCTTAAGATCCTTCGGAAGGAAATGAAATGATGACCATATCCTTGTGATATTCTGAAGCCCTATAACATCTGTCCTTGTGTCCATCATCTCAAGCTGAAGCTGTGTGGTCGCTGCGGCAGCAGGTGCTTTTATTTTGGAAAGGAGTGTAGCTGAACACAGATCAACGAACTGGGCACTGTAACAAATATCCATGCATTCGGCATGATCATAGCCTGCCAGATATGCTGCACAGTATGTGGCATAATAATGAAAATCTTCCTGCATTATCCTGCTATAGCCTCCTTGTCATCTGCCGTGGCAGAGTGCTTTTTGATCATGTGTGTCGAATATAAAATATCAACAAAAATAAATATCATGGTAAGATCGACCAGAATGGAAGCAATATCCTTATCATCCACTCCGTTTCCACCATAATCCGCTCCCAAAAAATATAACGGAAGTAAGCCTGCTGTTATTACAAGGCTGATCACAGACAGAACCAGATATCCTTTTTTTACACTCTTTTCTCTTGCATATTTTATTGCGCCCAGGCCTATATAAAAATGAATCATTATAATAAATAATGAAACAAAAGCAAATGCAAATATCAGAGTAGCATTTATCTCCTTTGAACTTAATTCCTGAGCCTTCAGATCGGATATCAGCTCATCCATCAAACTCTGCTGCATTGTATAGGTCATGAATATCTTTATCACATTCCATATTCCGATAAATATATATCCCTTTCCGGCGAGTTCAAGGGTATCTCTGAATTGTCTTAACTTTACTTCACTGTTTGAATTCATGTTTCGATCTTTCCAAGAGGAATATTTAAATAGCTGCTTTTTCGAATAGTAACATTATAATTCTTTATTTGTGAAAATCAAATGTAGGTTGTATATTTTCTGCAAAATGATATATAATTATACCATATATTGATGAGGGATATATAAGGGGATTTTAATTATGATACATATTGCGCTTCTTTTGCTTGCTCTGGTTCTTCTTTTTATGCTGAGCAGGTATTTTACAAATGATCCGTTTTCATACGGTAATATTCTGCTCACTGGGGCTATAGTGTTTCTGATATCTCTGATACTTGATGAAACCTACGGACTTCCGACCCGTTTTCTTACATTTCCTCTTTGCCTTTTAAGCTTCTTCATATGTGTAAGCAATGTGGTACTTCTTAAACGGGAGGGATTTCGCCTGCATAATTTTCTCGGTTTTCTTTTTCTGGGAACCTATCTTATTATCACCAATATTCTCTGGTACAGGTTTGAAACGGTGCCTGTAACCGTTACTCCTTTTGTATTTTTTATAAGACTCTTTGTATGTTATCTTGAGTGCACGATTTTGGCCATATGGATAATGGGATATGCCGTTCTTAGGATAAAGCCCGAATACGATAAGGATTTTATAATAATCCTTGGATGCTCCATAAGCAGGAAGGGTAAGCTCAGGCCTCTCATAAAAGCAAGGGTCAACCGTGCCATACGCTTTGCATGGGAGCAGGAATGGAACGTCGAAAAATCATCAGTCTACATCCCTTCCGGCGGGCAGGGAAACGATGAGCCCATGAGTGAGGGCTCTGCGATGGAAATGTACCTGATAAGTCACGGAGCCGAAGAATTCGAGGTACACGCCGAAAAGGAATCCAGAAATACAAGAGAGAATCTCATCTTCTCCAAAAGGATAATCGACAGCCTGAAAGAGAATGCCCGGATTGCCGTGGTAACCACCAATTATCACGTATTGAGAAGCGGCATGCTTGCCAAAAAGGAAGGAATCTCCGCTCAGCTTATAGGCAGTACAACGAAATGGTACTTCTGGCCCAACGCATTCTTCAGGGAAACCGTTGCGATACTCTTTATGTACAGCCGCATCCACATCATAAGTGCTTTATTATGCGCTGTTATCGCGGCTTCTTTTCGTTTTTTCCTGTAGGGACCGGGGAACCAGGGGAGGGATCAGGGAAGGTTCCGGGACCAGGGGACGGTTCTATGGTTCCTAAAAGAGAACCATAGAACCGTCCCCTGGTCCCGAACCGTCCCCTGGTCCCCCGGCTCATACTCACACGCAGTTCTCTCACTCTGTCTCCCACTTCTGCATCTATCATCTCATCACTCATACCGCCATCACCACGGTATTTTATCCTTAAATATATCGCAAAGGCCTCTTTTACCCTGTCCCTGTATACATCGGAAACATACGGTACATAATCAGACAGTATTCCTCTCTCTTCGAATTCACATCCTGCGGACGTCCTTATAAGCTTAACTATGTCATTGACATCCATCATAAGTCTTTTATTTGTGTCTGCCGCTTTATACCTCAGAGTCTTATATAACCATGAACCGGAGATTATCAGCAGTATCATAAGTATCACGGCAGATACGGTTATCAATGCGATTTTTACGGTTTCAATAAATATCCTTTGGTTTCTTTCAAGCTTATCTCCTATACCGGCATCGCCAAAACCATCCTGTTTATCGTACATATTCCCCTGCTCATTCCAATTGTCATATGGATTAAGCGTATTCCCTGTATCTGCTCTGTATCCATCTGCATAGGAAGCATTCCATGCTGCATCCGGTAGCTTGTTCCATGTCCTCTCTCTGGCAGTGGACATTACTGTGGTAGGTTCGAAGCCGATCCAGCCAAATCCTCTTATATAAGCTTCCGGCCAGGCATGGGCATTGCCTGCCTTTACCTCGTAGACATCCTCTTTATCAAAAGGGAAGGCGTACCGGTACCCTGTTGTAAATCTTGCCGGAATACCGTTAAGGCGAAGCATCATTACCATCGCCGAAGCGAAATGGACACAGTAACCCTTACCCGAATCAAACAGAAAATCATCTGCAATACGGCTCATTCCTTCTGCCGAGCCGGTATCAGGCTCTTTTCCGTTTCCGGAGGAGATCAGACTGTCTGTATCGGTAGTGTACTTATACTTGCGTAAATAAGTCTGTATGGCAAGACATTTATCATAATCATTTGCACAGCCATTGGTAATCTCCGTAGCAAGTGCTTTCATCCGCGCCGTCGTACCTTCTGTATCGAGGTTTTCTTCCTCAGAATCTGATGAACTATACTCTTCATACTCTGTCTCCCCGGAAGCCCATTCATTGTACTTATCTTCATCAGCTATCCTGTCCATCCTTATCCCGAAGGTCTGATAAGCATATGCAGCGAAATCCCTGTAAGAAGGCTTTAAGCTGCTCGGATCGTATGATTCACCGGAGGCCGCCAGCCTTTCCAGATAGGGACTTCCGTAATCAAGGTCAAGATAATCGGCATGTATTGTGTATCCCTTCCGGTGAGTCTTATTACTGTTTCCTTCTACAGGATTCCCTCTTTCATCGTTTAATCTTATTAAGTTAGACGGCGCGATCTCATCTCTTGTCTTAAGGTAGGCATAGGTTATATCCAGTGATGCGATCCTTGCAAAGAGAGACGCCTCATCTTTGTTAACCCCCTTAAGATAAAATGAGTACAAAAGATCAAGCATCTGCTCAGGATCTGGAGTGCTTCCGCCCTTAAGATATATAACTCTTTTCCTGATCATATCCTTCCCGGTCTCTTTGCTGGTAAACCTTATGGGAGTATTATCCATAGTTTTAAGCTTAAGCTCTGTCCGGTCTGAGAACTGTACCGAATCTGCCCGCTGTGCGAAGGAACTGTATCCGGTACGGTAACCGTAATCCTTTCCGAGATCGGAAATATAATAAGTGGCTGATTCGGCAATATCGATCGTCGTATCCACTACCCGGCGTCCCGCATCAACAAAAGGCTTCCAGTTAATGGGATCGTTCCTTACGGGGATTATAAGGAGCACAATAAACAAAAGCACGAAATATGCGAAAGGATACTCTGTTCCTTCATGATCTTCATTAGTAACATTAACACTTCGATCAGATAATACCGGAGCCCGTTTCCCGTATACCGATCCTGTAATAAGCAGAATATAATATGCCGTAAGCACAACACCGGATGCATATATGACCTTTCCCGTAAAATCATTCAATATATTGCTTCCGTTAGTGAAATACGAATATATAAGAACAGCATCTGACATCAGGCAAAGGACCGCATTGGGATACAGCCTGTCTTCCCAAAGCTTCAGGCAAAGCCAAACAAGGTACACGGCAGCCACAAACACACCCGCATAAATGCCGGGCAGCGGAACAGTATGACCTTCGATATCCGCATTCAGTCCGGAATAAGATACAGGATCAACAGCCCCTATTCGTATGTTCCTTAGCAGAAATGCAATTAAAACAGCGGATACGGACACAGCAGCCGCTGAGCCTTTCCTTCCGGCGAACCTTTCAAACACATATCTGATGGAAATGTATAACACCGATAATGCGGCAGCACTCCAAATACACTCGGTGGGTGAAGCGATCGCTGATCCGCCTCCTGCAAATGTAAAAACATTCAGTACAGAGGCTGTCATGACCAATATGATAAGAATATGTCTTAACTCATCCGGCAACAGTGCAAAAATCTTCACCCGGCCACTCATCTTCGCAGATAATGACGTTGGTTTCTTCCCCATATCCGGTCTGCCTCCTCTCCTGCGCCAGTCTATGCATTCTGTCCCGCTCATCCTCCGAACGGTATATCATGCCTCCTGCCACATCATTATAGAATTCCCTGAAGCTCTCATGCGAATCAATCTGTTTCTCGGTTATCTTCCCTGACGGGTATACTATCTTTACGGGAAGTCCACGGCTTGCAAAATACCACGCCGCAGATACGCAGAATTCAAGAAAATAATCCCTGCGTCTTAAGAATTCCGTATCCTGAACTACAGCCGACATATTAACCGGTTCAAGGATGAGAGTAATCCTTCTTGTATCCATCCTGTCGGGAATTCGCACAACATATTTAACAAGCCTTGCCGAGACCTTCCAGTTAATTGATCTTATCGGATCTCCCGGCACATAGAGCCGCATATCGTTACCCGGTATTTCCTCGTTATTTACGGTGCTTTTCATGCCGATGCTGTTTCTGAGATTCTCAATATCCATATATGTTCCGGCTATTTCTGTTATCTTTGGAGCCACTACCGCCCTGAAGGTATACGGCACATTAAGCTCAATCCCTATAATGCCGAAGGGATCACTGAATCCGACAGACTTAAGTCCGACATCATAGGCGCCTCCATATAGGCACACAGCCTTAGCCTTCAGCTTAACGGACTGTTTCGCTTTTAACGATATTTTCGCTTTATCCCTGATTGCGTCAAAATCACACCTGTCGGAATGCAGGATCATCTTCATGTCATGTATCGGAAGGATACCGGTATTGTCTAAAGATACGGTAAAATCATGGCTTTCACCCTTTACAATGCGATGTGAATCAAGCTCCTGATAAACGGAAAGGAACCTGTAATTTAGAACGATATATATAATGGATACAGGGATCAAAAGAAGAACTGCATATAACAAAAGAAAAGGAAGCAGGCCTCCGTAGAAGCTTGCAAATACAACAGCAGATATGAGGGCAATAATATAAGCTGCACAGCCCTTTTTACTTAACCTTATACTCATCTTGAAGGAACCTTAATGTGATCGGTTATACGCTTTATGACTTTATCCTGCGACATGCGGTTCATGCGCGCCTGCGCTGTCAGGATAAGCCTGTGCGGAAGCGTGATCAGGGCAGCATTCAGGATATCCTCCGGGATGCAGTAATCACGTCCTTCATACAGAGCATGTGCCTGTGCATATCTTAGAAGTGATAACAGCGCTCTCGGGGAAGCTCCGCACGCTATATCGGTATCGTTTCTGGTGGCTTCTATTATAAGTACTGCGTAATCGGTAAGACTACCGTTCACTTTGACTTCTTTAACATCTGTACGAAGCCTTATAACATCGGAGCCCTCAAGCACCGATCCGGTTTCCTGATGAAGCGTGCCCTCAAGGAAGCTTTCTGCCATCTTTACGGCATCACTGCTTACCGGATAACCTATCTTAAGCCTGAGCATGAACCTGTCAAGCTGGGCTTCAGGTAAAGGATAAGTTCCTGCTGTTTCCATCGGATTCTGCGTTCCGATGACCATGAACGGTTCCGGAAGCGGCAGATTCTTACCGTCTATTGTAACGCTGTGTTCCTCCATCGCCTGAAGCAGCGCGGATTGTGTCTTCGGTGATGTCCTGTTAAGTTCATCCGCAAGTACGATATTATTCATCACCGGACCCGGGACCACTTCGAAATCACCGGTTTTCGTATTGTAAACGGACAGACCGGTTATATCAGACGGCATTGTATCCGGAGTACACTGTATCCTTGCAAAAGAAAGCGCCAGTGAATCGGAAAGTGACTTCGCAAGAGTAGTCTTTCCAACACCCGGCACATCTTCTATAAGCACATGGCCCTCGCTTAAAAGAGCTGTAATAAGACTGTCGACTATATCGCTCTTTCCTACGATACGCTTTTCTATATTACTTTTTAAAATTCCGATCATCTCAAGATTATCCATGATGTTATTCTTACCCTTTATCTTTAAATATAATTATTTTTATTATATCAGATAAAAGAAAGAATGTCTCTTTAATTAGAATACTTTCGTGAGAGATCAGTCACCAACCTTTTTTATAAACAGCTCGAATGTACCGTCATTGTTATCGGTAAGCTCAAGCACCTCATGCCCTTCTTCCTTAATGGACCTCGGCACATTCTGAACCGGTTCACCGTCATTAAGATGCACCTGCAGTATCTGTCCCTCATCCATTTCCTCAAGAGCCACCTTGGTCTTTACAAATGTGATGGGGCAGGTTACATCCGTAATATCTATCTTCTCATCAACATTATAATCTGCCATTATCAATCCTGCCTTTCTTCAACTATGATAAGTTCTTCTTTTCTGACCGTTTTATTACCCTGTTCTCCCTCAACATGAAACGCATTAAGAACAGGGGATCCTTCCTTTTCAAGCGACAGGATAAGATAGCTTGCACTGCTGTCATTTGCCAGTCTCTTATCCTCCTCAGACGGCCTTGAAGGTGTTTCCGGATGCGAGTGCCAGTTGCCGAGCGGAGTAAGCCCGAGCGTTCTCATATCCTTAACCGCTTTTAACTGTTCCCGCGGGTCTATCGTGAAATGCTCATTGGTATGGTCGATGTTCTCAAGGATATAGACCTTCTTTATTTCCCTTATCCCATCCTCACCGTCTGTACCCGCGATAAGTCCGCAGGCTTCATCCGGCGCTACGGAAAGAGCATGTTCGTATATCCTGTTAAAATCGGATTCTTTAATTGTTATCTTCATTTATTTTAAATATCCCTGCCAATATTCATTTGTATTTTCGCTGTTTTAGATTCAACCAATACAAATGTTTTATAACTTGCCTCTTTAATCCCCTCTTATTCAGTGCAGATCGCAGACTGCCTGTTCGTAATCGATAAGTGTGGTTATCGTCGGATGATCCGAACATACAGCACAGCCCTTACCACGCGGCGGAAGCTTGATCTTATGGAACTCCATCTTAAGGGCATCATAGGTAAGCAGATATCCGCTTAAGAGCTCTCCTACTCCCGTTATATACTTAACGGCTTCCATAGCCTGCAGTGATCCGATCACACCGCCCATTGCACCTATCACTCCCGCCTGCTTACAGGTAGGTACGGCATCCTTCGGAGGCGGATTCTTGAATATACATCTGTAGCATGGTCCTTCTCCGGGTATTATTGTCGTAAGCTGTCCCTTGAACCTTATTATCCCGGCATGTGACAGCGGCTTCTTAGCCATCACACATGCATCGTTTATAAGAAACTTGGCCGGGAAATTATCGGTTCCGTCAAGAATGAAATCATAATCCTTTATAAGGTCTGAAATATTCTCGCTGTTTACGAACTGATAATATGTGTTAACCGTCACATCGGGGTTAATGGCACGCATGGTCTCGGCAGCGGAATCCACCTTCTTCTTTCCGATGTCATTCGTCGAATGGATTACCTGACGCTGAAGATTGGAAAGATCAACAACATCCGCATCCGCTATACCTATTGTTCCTACTCCTGCTGCGGCAAGATACAGGGCTGCCGGTGCTCCGAGGCCGCCTGCACCTATTATAAGTACCTTGGCGTTGAGCAGCTTCTTCTGTCCTTTGGCGCCTATTTCTTTTAAAATAATATGTCTTGAATATCTTTCAAGCTGTTCATTGGTAAACGGCATTGGTTCCTCCTCCTATAATGTAATGCCCCTCCTTAGTCGGCGGCTATTCGTCGGAACCATCCTGAATTATGCTTTGCATAATGGTTCCTCCTCCCATAAAATACAGGAATTCTACTTCATCTCCCTCTTTCAGGATATGGGTATCGAAGGTTCCTGATTCTATGAATTCCTCATTAACAGATACTGTTACATACTGGGGTGTTTCCACGTTCTCCTGTTCGATAAGCTGAGAAACCGTAAGACCGTCAGCGACTTCCTTCACTGTACCTGATACTGTTATCTTCATAATTCTCTCCTTATAAATTAATGTAATGATTCCTCCTAAATCATATAGTACCAATCATTACTCTGTTTTATTTCTTCTGTCTTTAATTCATTATTCTTTGTACGGTATTCCATCTCCGGATTCTTAATGCTCACACGCGTATTGGCCGGTACCGAACTTGTAATGAAGGCATTACCACCTATGACAGTGTTCTCACCGATCACCGTTTCGCCGCCGAGGATCGACGCTCCGGCATAGATAGTAACGTTATCTCCTATGGTGGGATGGCGTTTCTTACCGGATAATTTCTGACCTCCTCTGGTCGACAGAGCACCGATGGTAACGCCCTGATAGATCTTTACATTCTTCCCGATAATGGATGTTTCGCCTACAACGATGCCTGTTCCGTGGTCGATGAAGAAATATTTGTCTATCATTGCTCCGGGATGGATGTCGATACCGGTCTCCGAATGAGCATACTCTGTCATCAGTCTCGGAAGCACGGGAACTTTAAGCTTATACAGCTCATGAGCAAGCCTGTATACTGTTATTGCCATAAGACCGGGGTATGCCAGTATGATCTCTTCAAAACAGCCGGCAGCCGGATCCCCGTCAAATGCAGCAAGCAGATCTGTCTCTATATACTCTCTTATTACGGGAATCTTACGCAGGAATTCGGTACATATCCTGTAGCTCTCCTTCTCCCTCTGCTTATTGGTCATCGTTCCGCGAAGCCTGCAGAAGTCAAGCGCCAGCATAACCTGCTTGTTAAGATGATAGAAGACATCCTCTATTATCACCGCATAATAATTGTCCGGATTATATATCTTGTATGTCCTCTCCCGGAAATAACCGGGGAAAATGATGCGCAGAAGATCGCGCACCATTTCCCTCATTTCTTTTTTATCCGGTTTGTTATAAATATTTACGGCGTCAATATTCTTGCCACCCTGATAATCCGCAAGAATCTCACTTACTATCCCGCCTATTTCCTCTTCATTGATCACATTTTCCATTGTGCCATTCCTTTATGCGAATGCTTTAAGTACTTTAACCATTGCATCTATGTCATCCGGCGAATTGTATATTGCTATCGTAGGCCTTACAGCGCTTTCATATCCAAATCGTCTCAGTACAGGCTGCGCACAGTGATGACCGGTGCGGACTGCTATACCATGATCGTTAAGCCTCTTACCTACTTCATCATCCGAATATCCATCCAGCTTAAATGCAAGTGCCGAAGCCTTATTGTAAGCTGTGCCTATCATGGTAAGTCCCTTTACCTTCGACATCTCCTTAATGGCATACTGCAGAAGTTCATGCTCCCATTTGTATACACAGGGCATTCCTATTGCCGTAAGATATTTAAGGGCTTCGCCCAGTCCCACAGCATCCGAAATACTTCCGGTACCTGCTTCGAATTTATTCGGGAGGCCGTTATATATCGTCCTTTTAAAGGTAACATCGGCTATCATGTTTCCGCCGCCGTGATAAGGCTCTGCCTCTTCCAGAAGCTCCTTCTTTCCGTATACAACGCCTATACCGGTAGGCGCGAAGATCTTGTGTCCCGAGAAAACGAAGAAGTCCGCATCAAGTGCCGAAACATTAACCGGTATATGAGCAACCGACTGAGCTCCGTCTATAAGTATCCTTACCCCGTGAGCATGGGCTATGGCTATTAGCTCCTCTACCGGCGTAACCGTTCCGAGAACATTGGACACATGGGTGGCGGCCACGAATTTAGTCCTTGGTGTAAACAGCTTCGTATATTCATCAAGCATAAGCTGTCCTGTTTCATCACAGGGTATTACCTTGATAACAGCTCCCGTCTTCTGTGCAATAAGCTGCCATGGAACTATGTTCGCATGATGCTCAAGTATCGATACTATTATTTCATCCCCGGGCTGAAGCTTAGGCCTTACATAAGCGTTGGCTACCAGGTTTATCGCCTCTGTCGTTCCTCTTACGAATACGATCTCCTCCGAAGACCCTGCTCCGATGAAATCCCTTACCGTATCTCTAGCGGCCTCGTAGGCATCCGTAGACCTCGCTGCCAGGGTATGCGCTCCTCTGTGTACATTGGAATTCTCATGCTCGAAATAATATGTGAGCCTGTCTATAACGACCTTCGGTCTCTGAGTGGTGGCTCCGTTATCAAGCCATACCAGAGGGTATCCGTTGATCCTTTCTTCCAATATCGGGAAATCACTTCTTATCTGAGCAAGAGTCTTACTTCCCACTCTTATTGAACCGTTTCTTGAAGAGCCTTCTTCTTTGGAAGCATAGACCGGTCTGTCTCCTGAAAGAGATGTTGACGTATCAATCCTTCTGTCCTCTTCCTTTGCCTGATCTGCCGACATAACTCTGGGGGCATATGAAGCTGTCTCAACATCCGAAGACCCGTTTCCGAAAGGATGCTCCCAGTCGAAATCATCCGTAAGAGCCTTCCCGGCCTGTTCCTCCTCAAAGGCTCCGACAGCATTTACATCTGTACCTGTAACTGTACTTTCAGCTATTGCCGTATCTGTTTCCGTAACTGTCACAGCATTATCGAATACACCCTCTGTAAGATCCGGAAACAGCTGATTGGCAAGTACGGTAAGATCAAAGACTGAAGGTACTCCTGCCAGTTCTTCATATGATGATCCTGATGGTTCAAGTCCCAATCGATCAGTCGTAATCATAATATTCACCTACCTCAACATCTTCCAATACGGCAATGGCATCATCGGCTAAGATTGCAGCCGAGCAGTACAGTGACAGAAGATATGAAGCAACACCCTTATCATCTATTCCGCGGAAACGAACAGAGAGACCTCTTGAATGCTCATTCTTAAGACCTGCCTGGAAGAGACCTATTACACCTCTCCTGGCTTCACCCGTTCTTACAAGAAGTATGTTTGTCTTACCACTCTGGGATGTGGGATTCTTAAGTCCGTCTACAAGAAGCTTGTCAGTCGGAACTACGGGTATTCCTCTCCATGTAAGGAAGGTACCGCCTGCGATATTTACAACTACGGGCGGAACACCGCGCCTTGTACATTCTCTTTCGAATGCTGCAATAGCTCTGGGATGAGCAAGGAAGAATGAAGGCTCCTTCCATACCTTGGAAATGAGCTCATCGAGATCATCGGGTGTGGGCCTTCCGTTTATTGTCTGTATTCTCTGAGAATCGGCAACGTTCTTAAGAAGTCCGTAATCATCATTGTTTATAAGCTGGCTTTCCTGACGCTCTCTTAATGACTCTATAGCCAGCTGAAGCTGTTCCTGTACCTGATCGTACGGCGAACCGTATACATCCTCAACAGCTGTGTTAACATTGATGATCGTTGAGATGGAATTAAGGATGTACTCGCGTGGCTTGGTCTCATACTCGATATAGCCGTCCGGAATTATATCCGACTTCTTGGTCTGTGAGCAGAGAACATCTAAAGGAGTCTCACCTTCCACAACCTTATTTACCCTGAATATACCTGTTTCAAGTCCTTTGAACTCAAGGAACTTGGTAAGCCACTTAGGTGTTAAAGCTCCGTACTGAGGCTTTGTTTTTGTGACGTTGGCAAGATTATATGCCGCTGCCGCAGATAGCGCATTGATTCCTGTTGTCTTCGTTTCTGTTTCTTTAGCCATTTTAATTCCTCCGCTTATGTGTTAGATTTTCTATATGAAGTCCTCGCGGACTCATTAGACCTTCCGCCTTTTCGATATACCCGGCATCACGTTTGGGGTTATTTATGTGTAAGTTAACTTACAGCCATCCTGCCTCGTTGGAGAATACGATATCCTTCATCGCATCCATTCCTCCCTTGAGATTGTACATAGGGCCTTTATATCCTGCTTCCCGTAATGTATTTATTGCAAGAATGCTCCTCAGTCCCTGCTTACATATAAATACCGTATCGTGCTCGGGATCCAGCTCATTCATCCTCCGTACCAGCTGACCGATCGGTATTACAACAGCTCCCGGGAAGCTCTTTATAGCCCTTTCATGAGGCTCTCTTACATCTATTATCGTTACCGGTTCTCCGCTCTCTATCTTCTCCGCAAGCTCTTCAGCAGTATATCCTTCCACGGGTATCTCGTCTTCTTCCTGCTTAAGTCCGCAGAATTCTTCATAATCGAAATCCTCTGGCTCATAGATCGTCGGAGCCTTACCGCACAGCGGACAGCTGCAGTTCTTTGATATCTTTAAAAAGTCAGACCTCAGTCCCAGTGTGTCTATTGTAAGAAGCCTCCCGTTAAGATGTTCTCCTATACCTATGATCAGCTTAAGTGCTTCATTGGCCTGAATACTCCCGACTATACCCGACAGAGGACTTATCGTACCTCCCTCGGCACAGCTTGGCACAAGTCCCGGAGCCGGCGGCTCGGGATATATACATCTTAAACAGGGACCGCCGTTATGACCGAATATGCTTACCTGTCCCTCGTACTGATAGATTGCAGCATATACAAGGGGGATACCGCTCAAGATGCACGCATCATTGATTATGTACCGCGCCTTGTAATTGTCTGTACAGTCGATCACGACATCGAAGCCTTCTATTACCGACATCACATTGGCAGCTTCAACCCTCGTATTTTCCGCTATAACCTCTATGTTTTTATTGATATTTCTGACCGTATCCCTGGCAGATGCGGCTTTGGGACGCTTGACATCACGGCTGCTGTGGATCACCTGACTCTGAAGATTTCCGAGCGTAACCGAATCATTATCCACTATCTTGATCGTTCCCACACCTGCTGCGGCAAGATACTGTATAACAGGTGAACCCAACGCACCTGCACCTATTACGCACACTCTTGCGGCCTTTATCCTTTTCTGACCCTTTACGCCGATCTCGCGAAGCAGAAGATGTTTGTTGAAACGGTCTATTTCTGAATCATCAAGGCTTACCTCTTTCCTTCTCTCATCCGAAATAATACTGTCGTTTGGAACTCCACCTGCTATAACAGGAAGGAACAGCACAGTCGAGCCTTCGGCAATCTCTTCATCCAGAAAGCTCTTATCGGTCCTGTCTTCATCATTTACGAATATCCTTATAAAGCCCCTTAGGTTACCGTCATCACCATACAGTCCCCGTGAAGCATCCGGATAACTGTCCGTTAATTCCTTAAGTATCTTTCTTATGGTATTTCCCTTTGTTTCTGTCTCTGCACTCCGTCCGAAAAAGGAACGGAGTGTGGCTGATATGTATACTTTCATGTAATACCTCTCAGTTCTGCTTCGTATATTATTTCATCGGTTTTAATATATGCGGTAATATCTTCGCATTTTCCTTTACATACCGATATGATCACATACATCTGATCGGGGATCATCCCTGCTTCATCACTTTTCGAAAGAACGGCCGGCAGGTCGGGATGCGAATGATAAAAGCCTGTTATTTCAAGTCCCGTACCTATAAGAGATCGTTCACATTCATATATTTCACGCGGATCTATCAGGAAGCTGTCTGCTCTTTTCGTGGTGCTTTCAATATTGTCTGTTTCAATCGCATCCGATAATCTGATGCAGTTCTCACTAAAGCTTCCTATGAGTATCCCGCAGCACTCACAGGGATACTCTCTTTCCGCGCTGCTTATTATATTCCTGAGGATCTCCTTGTCTGCATCCACTCTGTATACGGCTGATACGCTATCATTCAGACTATTCTCTGTGCTCATTCCCTGCTTTCTCTTACAGCTCTTATAAAATCACTGACAAGATCGTCTTCATCCTCTATTCCGACGCTTACCCTTATGGTATCCTCAAACACACCCGCCGCTTCGGTCTCTTCTCTTCCTGTTCTTATGTACAGGGTCGAGAATGGATGTATAACCAGTGTTCTAAGGTCGCCTATGTTGCTCGCTATTAGCGCATATTTAAGAGAATTTATGATCCTGAATGCTCTTTCCTTCGATCCGGCTCTGAAATTAAGGATCCCTCCGCCGTAACCGTTAAGCTCTGTATCCACATATCCGTTATAAGGATGATCGGGGAGAGTAAGATAATTCACCTTAATATCCGGTTCCTTACTAAGCGCCTTAGCAAGTGCATCCGCATTCCTGCATATCTTTTCCATCCTGAGTCCCAGTGTTTCCACTCCGACATATGAAAGGTAGGCATTCATAGGTGCCATGCATCCTCCAAGATTCTCCCATATATCGGTACGAAGCCTTACCGAAAACGCCATCCGTCCATATTTTTTGAATTCCTCAAGAGCTGTATGCTTACCGAAATCCCAGTTGAATTTACCACCGTCGACTATGATCCCGCCTATTGAATTGCCACCGCCGTTTATATATTTTGATGTCGAATGAATAACTACATCCGCTCCCAGCGTAAGAGGTCTTGCAATAAACGGTGTAGCCGTAGTCGAATCAACAAACAGGGGGATCCCGGCTTTATGCGCTGCCTCGGCCAACTTGGGAATATCCATGACTGCAAGGGAAGGATTACTTATCAGCTCTCCGAAGACTACTCTGGTTTTATCTGTTATAAGACTTTCTATCTCATCTCCGGTCATCTTCCCGGCAAATACAGTATGTATACCCAGCTTCTCAAGATCGTGGAACAGATCTATCGTACCTCCGTACAGACCGCTTCCCGCTATTATTTCATCGCCGCTCTTACACACTGCCAGCAGCGCCGATGCTATCGCTGACATTCCGCTGCTGCAGCATACAGCTCCGTTTCCATGTTCCAGTTCATTTATCTTTCTCTCGAATGCGGCAAGGGAAGGATTTCCGATACGGGTATATGCATATCCCATACTCTTATGGGCGAATACCTTCTCCAGTTCTTCCATGCTCTCATACTGAAAAGCCGATACCTGGCATATAGGCGGGAGGATCTCTCTCTGTCCGTATCCCTGTGTTCCTTTGCCATGCAATAATGCGGTGTTGAATTTACAGTTATCTTCCATGGGTTCATGCTCCGTAGCTTATATAAAACATTTGGTTCATGGGACAAAATATAACTTTCATGACCTAAATATTCTTTACGTGTCCGTTTCAGATACACATGCCTACTATGTAAATAGGTTATATGGCTGAAATTTATCTTTACATTATGATAATCTTCCCACGGAATCCTGTCTAATCCTTAATTATTATTGAGCATTATAGCCGGTAACTATAACTTGTATACCGATCCCATAACTGTTACTGGGCGGTCTTCTCAGCTCTTTTTTCATAATCTTCAAGAGCCGAACGTATTGCCTCCTCGGCCAGTACTGAACAGTGCATCTTATAATCCGGAAGCCCGTCAAGAGCTTCAGCTACTGCCTTGTTGGTAAGCTTCATTGCATCTGATACAGGCTTGCCTTTTATAAGCTCTGTTGCCATCGAGCTTGACGCTATCGCGCTTCCGCACCCGAAGGTCTCGAACTTAACATCCTTGATGATGTCATCTTCTATTTTAAGATACATCTTCATTATATCGCCGCACTTGGCATTTCCTACTTCACCGATACCGTTGGCATCTTCTATTACTCCGACATTTCTCGGATTTCTGAAATGATCCATTACCTTTTCACTGTAGAGTGCCATATTATCCTCCTAACTATAATTCTGAGCAAATTATCAACATTACAACTATTTATTAAAGTATAAACGGTGTTTTACCTGCCATAAGGTCTCTCCATACAGGTGAGAAACCCCTTAAGTATTCCACCACTTCCTTAACCGATTTAATTATGTATTCAACATCCTCATCGCTCATATCCTCTCCGATACTGAGCCTCAATGATCCGTGAGCCACATCATGAACCCTGCCTATTGCCAGAAGCACATGGCTCGGATCGAGTGATCCCGAAGTGCAGGCACTGCCCGAGGAAGCCTGAATCCCCTTATCGTCAAGCAGGAGCAGAAGCGATTCACCTTCTATTCCTTCGAAACAGAAATTCACGTTGCCGGGAAGCCTCTTATGAGCATCTCCGTTAAGTGCCGAATGAGGTATCTCATTAAGAGCAGTTATCAGTCTGTCCCTGTGCTTCGTTAAGGCTTCGGCATTTTCCTTCATGGAAGCGCATGCCTCCTTAAGTGCCGTAGCCATGGCTGCTATACCGGGTACATTCTCCGTTCCGGCGCGTCTTCCCTTTTCCTGAGCACCGCCTTCAATGATATTGGTAAGCTTAATACCCTTCTTCGCATACAGGAATCCCACGCCCTTTGGTCCGTGGAATTTGTGAGCCGATGCGCTGAGCATGTCGATATTGTCTTCTGAAACATTGATCGGTAAATGTCCGATAGCCTGTACCGCATCAGTATGGAAAAGAACATTCTTCTCTCTGCATATGGCACCTATTTCCCTGATGGGCTGTACGGTTCCTATCTCGTTGTTGGCATACATTACCGTAACAAGTGCCGTATCCACGCGAATGGCTTCTTTCACCTCTTCGGGAAGAACCAGACCGTCCTCATGGACATCAAGAAGAGTTATTTCGAATCCTTCCTTTTTAAGTCTTTCCAGTGTATGCAGTACGGCGTGATGCTCGAAAGCCGTGGAAACGATATGCATCTTTCCGTTCTTCTTTCCTAATGCTGCTGCAGACATTATTGCCTGATTGTCGGCTTCGCTTCCTCCCGATGTGAATATAATCTCTCTGGGATCGGCGGCACCTATCAGGGCTGCCACTTCCACCCTTGCTCCTTCAAGTATTTCCTTCGCCCTCTGTCCGAATGAATATAAGCTTGAAGGATTACCGTAATTATCATTCATTACGGAGATCATTGTATTTATCGCCGCTTCACTCATTTTGGTAGTGGCGGCATTATCCGCATAGATCACTTCTCTCTTTCTCCCTTCTTTACGAGTAAATATAGTCATAAGCTATATTCTGTCATAGATTTTTTGTATCGCGATTAAGTATATTCCTATTCACCTACCATGTCAATAGGTTTATATTGAATATATGATCTGTTTGTATTATAATGATGTAAATAATTTTTAAAAATAAATCAGGGTGATTGAAATGATTTCTACAAAAGGAAGATATGCTTTACGTGTATTGATCGATCTTGCTGAGCATGAAACTGAAAACGAAGATTATATCCCTCTTAAGGATATAGCAGAAAGACAGGAAATATCCAAGAAATATCTTGAGATAATCGTAAAAGACATGGTGGCAGGAGGACTTCTCACCGGTATGAGTGGCAAGGGCGGTGGCTATAAGCTGTGCCGAAGGCCTGAAGAATACTCCATCGGCGAGATACTTGAGCTTATGGAAGGCCCCCTTAACTCAGTCGCCTGTCTTGCAGACGGAGGATTTGAATGCAGCAGGAGGAAGAGCTGCCATACTCTGCCCATGTGGACTGAATTTGATAATATGGTACATGATTTTTTCTACCAAAAGAAGTTAAGTGACTTATTGGGATGATCCGTCGTGTTCATATGATTTATTCGCTGCTTCATCTTCTTTTTTACAGGAACTGCTTTCTCTCATACATTGCTATATCCGCTTCTTCAAACACACTAAGCAGAGAGAAATTCTTATCCTTCCTGTATTCAACCATACCTGCGGATATAATATCACCAACCTTATGCAAAGACCTTTCTCTGGGGATTTCATTCATCTGTTCCATTAACTCTTCACGATGCTCATAATCCTTACCGGTAAGCAGCACAACGAATTCATCTCCTCCGACACGGAAGACAGGACTGTGCTCAAAGATACCGCATATCCTTTCGGATGCTCTTCTTATGCATTCATCGCCTTCATTATGTCCGTACAGATCGTTTACGGTCTTCATATTGTTGATATCACATACCACTACGGCGAAAGGCTCCTGCTCTCCGTTTCCTATCTGCTCGTCGATCTTCTCTTCCCACTGAAGATATGCATACTTATTCTTAACGCCTGTCAATGCATCCACCGAAGCCATCATTCGCGCATCGGACAGATCTGCAGCATATTTCTGTTCGCGTCTTGTCTGTGCATCAACATCGAGAAGTCCTATTATAAGCATTTCCCTTCCGTCCTCCTCCAGTCTGGCGGCTTTAAGCCTGACATAGGATGGAAGCCCTTCCGACATCAGACGGTAATCCAGAATAAATACATTGTCCTGCCTTATTGAATTCATGATATTTTCTCTGGTCACCAGAGTACGGAACATTTCCTGATCCTACGGATGAAGTACCCGTCTGCTGTTTTCATATGTCGTTTCGAACCAGTCATCTCCCTGCTTTTCTATACCCAGATCATCAAAGACCTTGGTCGAGCTGAACTCGGTATACCGCCCCGTCACGGGATCCACTATATAAAAAACATAATATTACCGTTAAGTGCATTAAGACGCTCGTATGACCTTCTTTCCTCCTTCGCATGCTCGGCAGCTTTCCGATCCTTGATCTGCGAATCCACATCGTTTACTCCAATGATAAGATATCGTTTATCTTCACCTACAAGAGTCATCTTCATGCTGGCGTATGAAGGCACACCGTCAACCATCAGCCTGTAGTAAATAATATATGTTCCATGCCTCTTTATTTCATTGAGAAGGTGTTCCTTTTCAAATACCTTTAGGAATTCATCGAGATCTTCTTTGTAAACAATATCTTCGGCATCTTTTCTTCCGGATGTGAAGAAATCCCTGCCATGTTTTTCTTCCTCAAGTCTCTCCTTCACCGTTCTTGAACCATACTCAATATAGTCATCCGTCTGAAGATCAACATAAAACAGGTCAAAGTAATCACCGGAAAGAGATGCGATTATATTGCTGTATATCTCACTGTTTCTGAGTGCCTCCTGATATGCTGCCTTATTTTTTTCGCTTTCCTTTCGTATCCTCTCTTCTTCGGTAAAGTCAAGCGACATACCGAGGATGCACAGTCTGCCTATTTCATCATAGAACTTAAGCTTGGTTGTCTGGAAACGGCACGGATTACCGAGTGCATCGGGAACATCCTCAAAGTACACATGAGGCTCATCCATTTCAAGCGCCCTCTCATCATCGGCAACAAAATGATCCGCTGCTTTCTTATCAAATATGTGGTGAGCTGTAAGGTCCACTACTTCTTACGGAGTTGATTTATTGCAGTATTTCGCAAATGACTGGTTGCAGGCGAGATATTCCTTGGTCTCACAATCCTTTGAAAACGTCATGATAGGCATATTGTCAAGAAGGGATGTAAGCGACTGCTTCAGCTCTGCTATACGAAGCGCTTCTTCCGTTTTCTTCCTTTGTTCATTTAAGCTCCGTTCTGCCTTGAGTTTCTGCAGGAGCAGAATTATGATAACAGCAAATGCAGCTGTAATAAGCGTCACAACGGCAAGCCAGTTTTCCTTCAGGAACTGTCCTGCTGTCATTTTTTTGCTTGAATGCGAATATGCAGCCAGCAATGAATCAACATTCGCACTGCTTGTCAGCACAGCCGTCTTGTTAAGCACAGACAGCAGTTCCCGCGAGTCTCTGTTCACGGCAAAAGAAAGATTCATGCTCTCTCCCGTAGGGACAAAGAAAAGTCCATTCTGTTCAAGAACCGGTTCCATGTCATTCTGCCTGTAGTTACTGACGAGCGCACAATCCGCCTTACCCTCCCGGATAGCTTCTATGCATGTCTGGAAGGTGTCATAATTTACTGTGGTACATTCAGGGAAGTACTGTCTGATGAATGTTTCTGAATTTATATTCCCTGAATTATTGGCAACGATAAATTCAGAGTCTCTTGAAAGACTGCTATCATCCTCTGCCCTCATAATAGCGTTCATCTCTGTCTTCATAACCGGATTGGATGCCCTTAATCCCATCTCATAAGCATCATATGAAGTTATATTTATCGGGAAAATGCAGTCCACCTCTCAGGTTTTCAGTGCCTCTATTGCATCTTTTGTACCGGCATAGGGAACGGCTGCAAAATTAATGTCTGCATTCTTAAGATTATTGGCAGCATGTGCCAGATAGTCCCGAAGTGCACCGGTAAGCTCTCCGGTTTCCTTATCATTTGCACAAAACGGAAGATAATTATCTCTGTAACCCACTCTTACCGTACCGTGCTTTCTGATCCACTCCTCCTGTGCAGGTGTCAGGAAAGCATTGGTCTGAGTGATATAAATATGCTCCTCATACATTTTCTGATTGAAATAAGGA
Organism: Lachnospiraceae bacterium; assembly: GCA_024691125.1. Taxonomy (GTDB): domain Bacteria; phylum Bacillota; class Clostridia; order Lachnospirales; family Lachnospiraceae; genus UBA2868. The sequence continues at coordinate 24,650 of JAILNV010000091.1, forward strand.
TCCTCATCCTGAATGTTTATAAGTGCTCTGTTAAGATCGGCAAGAAGATCAGGCCTGTCTTTATTTACTGCATAATAGAAAGATGAAGCACCTACCTTGCACAAAGGAATCAGCTTTTCCTTGGCTCCGAAAGTATTGGTAGTAACATATCCGTCAATATCTCCTCTTGCGATCATATCCATCGATTCCGATTCTTCGCAGGTTAAAGGAACTATTTCCGGGGCAAGTCCGTTTCTCTGTGCCCAGTCACGCAGAAAACCTTCCTGTACACTTCCTTTATTAACGCCAAGTTTTTTACCGTTAACTGTTTTAAGATCATCTGAGGTAATATCCCTGTTATCGGCATCTATATAAATATAATATGATTCTTCTCCCATCGGGAGATCGGGGAACAGCATTACATCCTTGCGTGCCTCTGTATATGAAACATCACTCAGCAGATCTATCTTACCGTCTGTCAGCATCTGCAGAAGGTTGGACCAGCTTCCTTCGACGTATTCGTACTCCCACCCGTTATATTCGGATATCTTCTGCTGATATTCAAAATCGATACCGCATCTTCTGCCGAACTGGTCTACATAGCAGAAGGTTGATTCATACCACCCGACTCTTACCGTCTTCGACCCATCTTCCTTACCTTCGGTAGAAGCTGTCTCACCTGCATGAACAGTCACGGGGCAGAGTGAACATATGATGACAGAAAGACAGAACAGATGCATCACTGTCTTTTTTATGTGTTCTGAAAGATACTTATGAGATTTTCTTTTGAATATACTTAATATGTTTTCTGTTTGTGTATTCATTTACTGCTTCCTTAATAACTTCTGGTTACTTATGGATTCAGCATTCAGATATGTCTTGTTTATTTAGTATTTGTTCTACGCAGCCTATAATATATCCTATGTTATTTATATCTTTATGTATATCACCTGTTTCAAGAGAATGATTTCCGCCCTCTATTCTATATATGGCAAGTGTTTTTTTATCGGCTATCTTCTCAATCAAACCGTAATCGGCGTACGGATCGTTATCTCCGCAAAACAGATACGCACCGGAAACATCCACATAATCCTCTATCATTTCAAGAGGAGAAAAACAGATCTGTACGGCTTTGACAGAATGCTTCTTTGCATAAGCGGTTGCCACCACGGTTCCGATGCTTTTCGATATAAAAATAACATCTCTTTTTTTAAAACAGTCGCTGTTATTTAATTCTTTATCCGTTATATCAAGGCATCGATTTAACGCTTCATTCAGAAAGCCTTTATCCTTAAGCTTCTCCTTGCTCCAGTCAAGTCCTGTAAAATCCAGATGCTTAAGTTCATAACCGTATTTAACCGCAAGCTTTCCCGAATAGTAAAGCAGCGGTCTGTCTTTCGTATAACCCACACCGGGAAATATAACTGCTGTTTTTTTCATAACCTCTTTCCTTTCGGATTATATTTGAACTAATATTGCAGTCAATATTAGTTCAAAGGGTCGACGTCTATAACATCATCCTCAATCGCCTTATCACCTGCTGAATATTTCTTGAGATTTTTGTAGGTTCTGAAGTACAGGACACCGATGAATACAAAGAATACAAGAACCAGTAATCCGCTGTCGCTCATAAGACAGAAATCATAGAATCCGTGAATCAGCACAGGGATCCATAAGGCTTTCTTCAGAAACAGCTTCACCCCTTTATTATCACCGATCGTTTCACACTGCTTTGCCAACCCGTAATAATATCCCATATAAACAGCAAAAACAGCATGACCGGGTATAGATGTAACTGCTCTCAGGAGAGCATTCCCCAGACCGTTTTCGAATACGTACGCTATATTCTCCAGTATTGCAAATCCCATTCCCGAACATATCGCATATACTATTGCATCAAAGGTGTAATTGAATTCGGGATCCTTCCATGTGATTTTTTTCAAAGGAATGTATTTGACCATCTCTTCTGTGAGTGCAGTTATTATAAATGCATCAACAGCCGTAAAGAAAAGAGACGGCGAACCATCCCAGAACAGTTCAAGAACGGCACTTCCGATAAGCTCAATTATTATTGCGGGAATGACGGATATGGCTCCCGCTATAAGGAGCTTCCTTATAAGCATTGCAGGCTCCTTTTCAATCTTATCATGTTTATATACCAGATAGACCAGGAACGCCCCCGGTGCTACCGCCAATATCAAAAGCAGATGCACAACTTTATCTCCTTTGCGATTTTTCTTATCTGTTTTCTATTGTAAGCTTTATAAGATCTTCCCCGTATTTCTTCTCAACACTTTCAAGCCCCAGGAGCAGCGAGTCCATCAGAAGCTTAGCTCCATCATCAGGTTCACCGGTAAAATCCCACCTTACGTATCCTTTGTCAGATCCCTCTATCCTGCTGGAGGTAAAACGCTCGATGGAATTGGCCGTATTAAGAACAAGCATTGATACCGCTGCACACACTATATCCTTTCCCGCTTCTTCATATCCTGCATGCCCCTTACATATAAAGGTTTTATAACTGCCATTAAGTTTTATCACCTTTGCGGTTATCATATTTCCCTGCTCACCTCATATTTATTTAAGCTGATCAAGCCTTGTTTCGAAGTCCCCAACAGGCATGGGCTTATCAAAATAATATCCCTGTACATAATAGCATCCGGTTTCCTTCAGAAGTATGACCTGATCTATGGTCTCAACGCCCTCAGCAATGCTCTTTAATCCAAGCGAATTAACCATTTCTATGATCGATCTCAGCATTACATTTTTCTTCTCATCCTCTGTGCTTCCGTCACCTACGGGAATGAAACTCCTGTCAATCTTTATTACATGCCATGGTATCTCATGCAGCAGACTCATCGATGAGAATCCCACGCCGAAATCATCCACCGACGTTGAGAATCCGTGATCCCTGAGTCCTCCCACAAGAGCCTTAAGCTCATTGAACCCCACTTCTGTCGTTGTTTCGGTAAGCTCTATCTCAATAAGCGAATGCGGAACCTTATAACGGTCTACGATCTCAATGATATGGCCAAGAAGACCGGGGTCACCGAGATGGCATCTTGAAAGATTCACAGATACCGTCACTACCGGGCGCCCCTCATCCAGCCATCTTCTAAGATCCCTGCAGACATGCTCAATCATGTAGTAATCAAGCTTTATAATTTCACCGTTGTTCTCAAGAACGGGAATAAAACGGTACGGAAGCACCATCTTATCGTCATGGAACCACCGGCACAACGCCTCGGCACCGTTCAGGCAGTATTTGTTAAGCTCGGCCTTTGGCTGATAATAAACCATGAATTCTTCCCTGTCCAACGCATCCTGGAAGATTCCTGCTATGTATTTTTCATCATTATCAGCCTGCTGAAGCTTTTCGTCATATATAATAAACGGCTGAAGGGGATTCTTTAGCGCATTATGAAGAGCCGAGGTGATTATTTCATTTAATTCAGCGGCCGATGTACAGGTATCGGATATCGGATAGAAGCCCACGCATGCACTCATAAGCTTCCCTTCACTGTCATCATTGAGATAAACAACCTTTCCCGACAGATAGACAACTATCTCATCAAATCTGTTTTTCTTAAAGATCATGCTGAAGTTTATACCGCCGGTCCTTGCAACGAGGCCGTCATCTCCCAGAAGCGTCTGAAGTCCGCTCACAAAAGAGGCCATCAGCTTATTTCCCTTATCATTGCCAACCTGGCGGTTAAGCTCAGCCATTCCTTTTAAGCTGAAACCGCATGCTCCGTATTCAAAGATCTTATCCTTCTTATACAGCTGGTCTACATATTCGGTAAACAGCTTCTTGGTACTGACGCCTGTGACGAAATCCGTCTTTCCTCTTGCTTCCTCATCACGCCGGTTCAGTTCACGGACTGTCTGCCGCCTCAATATCTCATAGACTGTATTAAGACCTGCCGAGAGCTCTGCAGGATACTCACTGTTCCCGCACTTTGTATATATAAGAACCCTGACCGGCCTTTTTTCATATGCGAATTCATACCCGGCCAATCCTTCCGCTTCACTCTTGTCATCATAAAGCGTAAGTATCTCGGACTCCTCATCATCTTTATTCTTTATATCGATCTCTGTCTTTGTGATGCCCAATACTTTGCTTAGCTTATCAAGAACCTTCAGAAAATCCTCATCCAGAAGCCAGGTCTGTTCAGTGATCCTGAGCATGGACTCAAGCGTCTGCATATATTGAAGCACATCAAATGCTGCCATAGGCTCTCATCCTCCCGTTACTTCAAGCTGCGGAATCCTTATAATAAATTCTGTGCCTTTTCCGATCTCACTGTTCAGCTCGAATTCACCTGACATGGCATTGATATGATAGCCTGCCAGCGAAAACCCCGTCATATCAAATTCTTCATCATGTTCATCCGAAAGTCCTCTGTTGGAAAGGTAGTTTCTCATGAATTCGAGCCTGTTCTTTTCTATACCGTTTCCACCGTCGGTAATCTTTATTATAAGCTCTGTCGAATAGGATCTCTTTCTTGAACTTATATTAAGACTGATCCAAGCATCACTGTTATAGCTACGGCTGCTCTCTATAAGCTTTCCAATAAGACTTCCTATCCTTGCAGGATCCCCCACAAGCTTATCAGGAACATTATCATCTATGGAATAACTTATCAGCCCTGCTTCAGTGTCCGACTGATCTGTGAACTCCTTTATCTTCATCTCAACCACACTGTTGATATTGTAGATGGTCTCATTCAGCTTGAAATCACCGTTTTTTATGTTTATATAATCAACCTTGTCCTCAACAATGGAACCAAGCTCCATGGTCCGTGCGAAAAGACTGTACACTTTTTTATCCAGCTGCTCATTGGTCATTTCATTCTCTTTGCCGGCAGAGAAGAAATTATACATTTCGCTGACATTCTGCTTTAGTTCATTGGAAAATTTCATCATAAAATCAGACCGGCTCTTCGCATCTTCCTTCATTTCATGATTCTGCATAATGGTCTTATATGACTGAAAAGCCATTCTTGACAGGATCCCGGCAAGCCTTGACAGGAAATCCGCAGCCTTGTCTATTTCTTCTCTCTTTATTTCATTTGTAGCCTTGGCCGCCTCCACATACTCATCAGGATCAAGACCGTATTCAACGGCCTTGGCTCGTATCTCATCCTCATTCACAGGTCCTGTTCTCACCTGACCACCTATGAAGCTGCCTATAAATCCACCGTTCAAAAGAATAGGCGATGCATAATCCGTAAGCCCCGCATGGCATGAATAAACGGCGGCCTTCCCGCTCTGCATCGTGTAGAAAGCTCCCTGCCTGTCACAGGCTTCGCATTTCCTGGCACCTTCTTTTGACTTTCTGGTCATTTCCATGCAGAATTTGGTAAAGCCGCTTCCCTTTGTTATCGGAATACCTTTTGTATCGGTTATAATCGCTGCCATTCCCGTGAACTCCGAAAAAGCATCCTGTATCTCCTGAAGGATGTCAGTCGGTATTATATCTTTTAACAGAATACTGCTCAAATCAGGCTCCTCCCAAAATGCAAGCACAATTTGTTCGAATACGACGAAAAATCATAAATATTTTATCAAATTTTCATGCATTTTTCAAATGGATAAATTATTATACATCATTTCTTTTTCTGCTTTAAATAGTTGTGATATAATATGGATAGCTTCTCGGCATTAAAAAACAGTTATTCAGCATATTCGTAACTATTCCGAACAGAACACATCATTAAGTGAATTATATACGTAACGGAGAAACACATGAAATTTAAGTATTGCAGGATACAGGGCAAAAAGCTCGCAGCAAACACAAGAACAGGCAAAGGAATATTCAGCATGCTCAATCAGATGGTCACCGACAGGATCATGGATGATGAGGATGTCGGTCTGTTTAAGGAGATAGATTCCTGGTTCGCCGAAGAACTGCCATGGCCGCCGCAATGTAAACGCCAGGAGAAGGTCATCTGTTATTTCAAGGTGGAGAATTCGGAAATGATGATGAAGATGATCAATCCTCTTATGTGGCTTCTGGAAAGATATAAACAGCCTTATTACGTTATCTATACGAATTTCCCCGGTGAGATCGTATACGAGGATGAGTATCAGGTCGTGGTTAAGGTGGATGAGAACATAGTTGTGGAAGACCTTCAGGAAAGCTGGTCACCCGATGCCTGATCAGTATGACCACGCGCAATAATATTAAACGTTATCTCAGGTTGCTTATAATCATATAAAGGAAATATTAAAAAATGATACTTAGCATGAGTGTATCAGATAAAACAGAAGCCGCTTCCGTTGTCGCAAAGATAACCGAAATGATGAAGAATACATATCCGGGCTTGATTCCGGAACGGAAACATTCTGTGTGATGCTCTTCTTAACCATCTTCTCCTTGAAGGTTTCAGAGATATCAAAGTCATTATAAAAGGCCGTATTTCAAAATATATAGAAGTGACAGTACCCGGCAGTCAGGCAACTCTCGAACTCTATGCATCTGAAAATGATAAAGAACTTATAGATGATGAGATCAATATCAGCATAATCAATGAATATATAAACTATATCCGCATCCAATACAGGAAAGGCGTAAACCGTTTTATCATATATCCTGAGCTCAGGTCGGACAATATCAATAATGAGATCTTCGAATTCTATGATCATGCCGGCAGCGCCAACAGTAAGCCACTGGCAATCCTTAAATATCTTATCGGAAAGCACCGGCTGCTCTTTACCCTCTCTGTTTTCAATATGAGCATAAAGCATCTTTGTGCACTGATGCTTCCCGTATTTTCCGCAAACATAATAGATATTGTTGTCAGGGGAGATTTCTTCTTTCATCCTGAAATATATTTCAATATTTTTGCTTTTTTTGCCGCACTGATCACTAATCTTGTATGCTTTTGGATAGATGCCCTCTATTACCACCGTTTTGCACGGGCTGTTGAATCGGGTTTTAAGATGGCACTTGTACAGAAGTTCCAGATGCTGTCGATCAAATATCTTTCTTCAACACAGGCGGGGCGTCTTCTGTCGAAGATCATTTCGGATGTACAGTTCATCCAGAGTCTTATCTATGATCATTTTCGCGACATGCTTCACCTGTCCATAGATGTGGTTTTCGTTATCGTTACCGCTCTCATTAAGTTCCCTCCGATGCTGCTGTTTTATATTGTAATTGTACCGACAGCCATAATGTTTATAAGAAGCTTTTCAAATCCTGTCCTTGAAAGCAGGAAATTCATGCGTAAGCAGACAGAGACCAGTAATGCTGCATTTAAAGAAATGCTCGAAATGTCTTCCCTTACACGTGCCCACGGTCTGGCCAGGACAGAATATAAAAAAATATCCGCGAATGTCAAGAGGGTCCAGGAGGCTGCCAATCAGTATGACAGACTGGGCGTAAAGGTAAACAATGTAAGCTACGGCGGCTTTCAGGGCTTCCGTCTTGTATGTCTCTGTTTTGCAGCATTTCTTGCAGGCGAGGGGTACATCAGCATAGGTACTGTAGTACTCTTCCAGTCCATATTCGAAATGATAATAAGCAGCTTACAGAAGGTACTTGATGAACTGCCGCTGATCACACAGGGATACGACAGTATAGTAAGTGTAAATGAAATACTCTGTGAACAGGATACCGAGAATAACGGTACAAAAGTACTTTCCGGGAACTTCAGGGGTGAAATAGAGCTTAGGAATGTTGCCTTCTCATACGAATCCGGTAGGGAAGCTGTTCTTAAAGACATAAGCCTTACAATACCAAAGGGTAAGAGTGTTGCCTTCATCGGCAAATCAGGTGCCGGGAAAACAACGCTTCTAAACCTGATCCTCGGAATGTATTCCTGCACCGGCGGAAGCATCCTGATAGATGGGATTAATATCGAAGGACTGGACAAAAGCAGTTACAGACACCATATTGCCGTTTTTTAATTGTATCTCTATCAAATTTAAAGCTTTTGTTTCCCGACAAAGTTTTCTATCTTATCTTCTGATGCTGTTCTTCGTTTCCCTGATCGCTAAGTATGATCATCATTCTTCTCATTCCCAGGAACTCCGAACGGATGCAGGTATCTGACGGTACTTCATCTCCCTCGTCATCTTCGTCATCATCTGATTCAGGAAGTTCCGGAAGGTCTTCCAGCAGATCCTTCTTCGATTCATAATGAAGAATGGCAGCAAGCCTGTTATCTGACCTTTTCAGAATGCTGAAGCAGCAATGAGAAGTTATATTTCCTGACAAAGAAGCAAGCAGAGGCTCTATCATCTGTTTCTTCAGAACCTCAAACTGGTTCCTGTCTGTATACTGCTCAGCCTCTTTTTCAAATCCGTTAACGAGGGAAGGCGTAAGGTTTCCTCCTTTAAGTACAAGCAGATTCTCACGGCAAAAACCGATGATCCCTTTTGAAAGATCACCGCAGAAAAAGCACAGGAATACAAGTACGCCTATTTGAGCTATAAATGATGCTATCCACGGTGCATTCATTTCAAAAATCCTGCTAAGTACAAGAGTCAGAGGTATCTGTATCATGAACTGGACTATAAAGCCCATATTCGCCTTACCCTCCCGTCCGGTAGCAGACAGATAATCAATAAGAAGGGTTGCAAAAAAGATAAACACCTGAGTAGCACTGACAAGCCTTATCGCAAACGGCAGTGATCTGAGCATAAACGGATCATCTACACTGTACGGAATAATGCTTATCTGCGGATAAACCAAAAGTAGAATAACGGGTAAAGCAAGAAGAAGAAATCCTGTTCTTGTAAGAGAACGCTTTACCATAAGCATACCGCTTTTATTCTGTTCTCCGTGAAATGCAGACGCCATCGGAAATACAGCATCGGTACATCCTGCAATGATGATCGTAAACACAAGCTGCAGATTCTCCATGATCGTTGAATTGGCCAGACCGCTTGTTCCTCCGTTTTCACGCAGAACAAAATTCTGCACCAGGAGCTGAACGGCAAAGAAGAAGTACATAAGCGCTTCAGCCGATCCGGGCTTTACTATATCAAGAAGGCTCGGATCTCCCTCCTTCCTCTCCGGCTTAACAAAACAGCAGAGCCTGTCCTTCTTCCTGAAATGCAGAAGATATACCAGAACACAGCATACCGATCCAAATACTGTTCCGAATCCAAGCACCCATATTCCGCAGTGAAATATGAATATACCCACATAATCCACTATCATATTAACGACTGCGCCTACTATATCTCCCGCTACTGCCAGATTCGCATTATTGTCATTGGCAAGTATATAATCACCGGCAAAATTCAGTGACAAAAACAAAGTACCGCCAAGAACCACCCTGAAATACTCTTTTGCATACGCATAGTTTTCCCGGCTTGCGCAGAACAGCCAAAGCAGCTCATCAATAAAGATGATACCTAATGCGGTGAGAACAAGCGAAATAATACTCAGCACTATGATAGCCCGTGTAAAAACCCTTCCTGCCTTAGCCTTCTCACCGGTTCCTGAACAGCGCGAAACAACCACTCCGCATCCAATACCGCAAAGTGCGCAGATGAAGCTGTATATATAGGTAAAAGGACCTGTCGTTCCTATTGCTGACAGAGCCACCTCTCCAATACCGCCCGAAGCACATATGCCATCCACAACAGGCGCTATCTGAGCAAATACCATACCGATCATAGGAGGGAAGATATACCGATAGCTCCTGTGCCGCACCAGACGGCTTTCTGCACCAAAATCTAATTTTTCCATTTTTTGCCTGCCTTCTTTAAATTGTCATATTCAGACTCTTATGTCAGATATTCTATCATATATGTATTTTAAAGGAAAGAAAAACAAGCCGCAGAGATCACTCCACGACTTATTATAATTGCTAAATTAACCTTCTATGCGGAAATAGATACCGTTACCGCCACACCGTCTTTAATTTCCACTTCAATGTACAGACCCGAGTCGGCGCAGGACTTAAGATAACCTGCGAATTCATCTGATTTTTCTATTTCCTCAGGCACATCCGGAACATTTCCGTAAGGTTCGTTCTCATCACTGTACATCTGCTCTGCCACAGCCTGAATGTCGAATCCGTCAAGATCCTTCGCCGCTACAGACAGTGAGTACTTGATTCCTATCTCAACATCATACCAGGTTATAAGATCAATATATCCGCTTTCACCAATGGCGCGGTACATCTTTCCTGCCATGTTGCCGCCGCCCCAGTTAGCCAGTGTCACATCTTCGGGTCCCACCGTCCACTCTGTAAATATTCCGGAAATATCCGCATCCTCAGAAGCACCCTGCTGTGCCCTTGCGGTAAAGTTCATGCCATCCAACTCGAAATCAAGCTGTACCATCGGTCCGAGTCCCTTATCGGGATCCCCAAGCTCCTCACACTTGAGCCATCCCTGCACCTTGGCCCCTTCGGGAGCTTTGAATAATCTCATACATATTTCATCCGCTTCCTCCTCACTGATCTCTACCCACGGATTAGCCATACCGACCATGCCCTGCTCATCACCTGCCTCGGTTTCATCTCCATCTGTTAACTCGATCACCGGTTTTTTATCTGCCCCGTTGTTTTCTGTCAGGCTGCTGTCTGTATTACCGTCCTCTGTCGTCTCCTGCACTTCAGATGCTACCGGTGCGTCTTTTTTACTGCATCCCGTAAAACACATCGTTGTAAGTGCGCATACACTCAGTAAAGCAATTACTCTTTTTTTCATTTTCAAATCCCCTCTTCCTTATTAATTGTTACGGTTTTTATTTATTTTTCAATCAACTGTCCAGAGCAGAATTTTAACACATAATATTTATCACAGTTATGTTATTTTTATCTGCATCTTCCGGGATATCAGGATGATTACTGTTGATTTTTAACAATTCTGCTCATCACCGTTTTCCTGTTGATACAGTGTCCTGTACTGTTCGCATGTTTCAAGGAGCTCCTCATGTGTGCCGCCTGCCAGTATCTTCCCGTCAGACATATAAAGTATCCTGTCCGCATTGATGACAGTCGACAGACGGTGTGCTATCAGTATAACTGTCCTGTCCTTTCTGGCAGCGTCAATGGCCTTCTGTATCTTGGACTGCGTAACATTGTCAAGCGCTGATGTAGCTTCATCAAAAACAATGATACGATAATTCTTTAACAGGCTTCTTGCAATTGAAAGCCGCTGTCTCTGTCCTCCTGACAGATTAACACCGCCTTCGCCGATGACAGTATCATATTTATCCGGCATTTTTTCTATATCCTCATCAATACATGCAAGCCTGCATACATTTTTCATCTCGTCTTCGGTCATATCCTCTTTGGAAAGGCGCAGATTCTCCCTTACAGACATATTGAAGATATAAGGAACCTGATTAACCACAGTCATCGATCCTCTGAGAGATTCTTTGGTAAGTTCCTTTATATCTACTCCATCCAAAAGGATCTTTCCTTCCTGCGGATCATAAAGACGTCCCAGCAGGTTGAGTATCGTGGTCTTTCCGCAACCGCTCTTTCCGACGAAAGCCACCATTTCACCCGGCTTGATCGTAAGATTAAAGCCATCGAGCACCTTAAGTCCGTTACCGCGTGGATCCTGCGCGTTATATCCGAAGGACACATTATCGAACTCTATCCCGCCCTTAACCGTGTCAAGCTTTCTGTCACCGAATTCTTCCTTTGGAAACTCCGGGCTGTTCATGATCGCATATATACGTTCAACCGAAAGGTTGAAATCCTTAAGGAACTCCAAATATTCACCTGTAAGAGCTGCAGCGCGCGCATCAAGATTGGTAAAATAGTTATATAAAACCACCGCTGTCGGAGCCAGAAGCCATCCTTTACCCATGAACCAAGCCATAAGCGCTATAAATGTGAAGGATCCGAATTCGGAAAATTCCCATCTTACAAGCTTCATGGTCCAATTATGCTTCTGCATTATCAGCCTCTTCTCATTTGCATTAACAACGCGGACTGAAGCTTCCTTTCCAAATGTATCTTCACTGTTCAGCTGTTTGACATCCTTTGCTCCTCTTACCAGCTCACCGATAAATCCCGAGAATTTCTCATTCGCAGTCCTGAATATCCTGTCATCCTTGTACAGCCTTGTGGTCCTGTGAATCTCAAGCAGGGTCTCAATTGTCAGCAGGATCAACGCAAGAAGAAATATCCAGAAATTTATATAAAGCATTGCCAGAAGTATACCTATATAATTGATAGCCTGCGCTGTCATATCGGCTATACGTCCAAAACCATTAGCCATGCGCGCCGTATCACCGGTAAGGCGCTGAATAAACAGACCGCTTCCCTTCTCTTCCATACACTGGCTCTTTATCTTAAGAGCTTCCTTTACCATATCGCCCTCAAGCTCCGACAGAGTATTGCAGTATACTTTGTTGTATCCTTTGTTGCTTATTACAAGCAGAAGGTTCTTTATTACCTGTACTATAAAAAGTACTGCCGCAACAATCACGGCCCAGATCACCTGGCTGTTCATATATCTCATGATGATCCTGGCTGAAAGAATGGGTGCGATTACACCAAGTGCAACGCTTAGCAGCTGAACTGTTATTGAAAAAAACAGAGTCTTTTTATATTTACGAAGATACTTCCATGCAAAAGCATAATTAGTTCCCGTGGAATTTACTCTTTTAACGTCTTTCATCTCTTTTTTTTCCTGAGATTCTTTCGATTTCATATGCTTCCTCCGCTATTTGTCATAAATATGATCTGAATCATTTTATCCATGATCATCCCCGGAACTTTAAGCTAACCTCCTATCGCTGACATGGTCAGCTTCTCGGTTATTTCTTCCCTGTTTGAAAAGGAATGGGAATCAGGTTTTGAGAGTATGCATTTTTTCAGTCCTTCAAGAAGCCTCTCTTCCATTTGGAATTTGGATCCTTCTCCTCTCAGTATATCCTTTACATCCACTCCTTTATCGTAGCACAGACAGCTTTTGAGATATCCTCTTGATGTAAGGCGTATACGGTTACAGGAGTCACAGAATTTCCCATGGATGGCGCTTATAAAACCTATTCTTCCCATGTGCCCCTTAATATGATAATACGAAGCCGGACCGTTACCGTGATAGCTGTCCTTTTCCATTCCTGTAAAGCTGTCCTGTATCATCGGTATAAGTGAATCATGCGGAATCCCTGGATAATCCTTTCCGAATCCTATCGGCATCAGTTCTATGAAACGCACATCGACCGGTTTCGTTTCAGACAGGCTTATTAGACCTCTTATATCATTAGAAATACCGGTCGTCTTATCAGCAGCTTCTTCCCTGAAATATCTGTCCCAGTTAACGGACACTGCATTTATCTTGACCGGGATATTACGATCAAGAGAAGTTTCCAGGCCTTTTAATACCTTATCCAGCCCGTCATATCCAGTTATCATCCTGTATCTATCGCGGTCAAGAGTATCAAGACTTATATTTATACAGTCTGTTCCCGCATCAGTAAGGTAGTCTATCATTTCTTCAAGAAGCAATCCGTTGGTTGTCAGTGTAACCTGTTCGATTCCTTTAATTCCCTTTAGCATTTTTATGAGATTGCATGCATTTCTTCTTACAAGAGGTTCTCCCCCCGTTATCTTGATCTTTGATATGCCAAGTTGCGCTGCACACCGTACTAGAGCTGCAATCTCTTCGAACGTCAGTATATCCTTCATCGGAACAGTCTCAATATTTCCCGGCATGCAATACAGACATCTCAGATTACAACGGTCTGTTATCGATATCCTCAAATAGTCAATTTCTCTTCCAAAGCTGTCTTTCATTTCATCTTACTACTCCCTAAATTCTTTCTGCCCCGGTCTCTGACAGGTTTACCACATAAACCATTCTATATCATAATCTATTTTATTTACAATGTCTATGTAATATAATTAAAACGATTTTGTAACGTTTGTCCGATTTTGTGACATCATTTATGAAAAGCCAACTACGGAGGTTTGCCCATGAAAAAAATGCTATTCGTACTTACAGCAGCTGTTTTACTACAGTGATGCGGTCCTGTAAAGACATATCCTTCAGATTTCCCATTGACGATTCCGGACATTTTCTGGCATGATCGCAGAAATTCACGATCCCGTCCATCTCTATAACGAAGTACCTCCTTGGATGGATACATTCAAATAAGGGAGCGCTGTATTCATTAATATCCTCGGAGCTACGCTCAAAACGATGGAACACGGAGGTGACCGAAAGGGATCAACTCTACCTTACTAAACCGGGTATGGATCTGGCATAATCGTTTTGAGTGTGTAACTTTTAGGATTGACAGTATTAACAGTACTTCTGCAGCTTCCACTGCTTAAGTTTATGATATTGTTTCCGTTTGAACTTCCGCTGCCTGATTACATCTGCTTTAAAAGGATAAAGACAGGGCAATGTGAATACCCTGTCTTTCACTTTATAGCTTATATGGAGCATAGGGGGATCGAACCCCTGGCCTTCAGATTGCGAACCTGACGCTCTCCCAGCTGAGCTAATGCCCCTCCCTTATTTATGATATCCGCCTGAACCTTTTCGTCTGTGTCGGATGATTCCTGTGTACCGCTATGAAATAATCGGAAGATGCGCTATCCTTAAGATACATCCAGTCCTTTCAGGATATTACTTAATGTGTTGTACCTATGGGCAATAATACTTTGTAATATCCCGAACACAGGTATCAATGCCCATTTTTCTGTCAGGATGATCTATATACCTGTCAAAGTAATCGATTATCCTGATCCATCGAATGTTTAGCACCCTGATGTCCAATTCTGTTTCATAATCTTATTTTCATATTATCTAATATTTGTTGCAGCAACACCATTCCTGTTCCGGTCTTCACGTTGGTTCCGTAACCGAGTATTTCATAGCTTCCTGCAGGAACATCGCCTGAAATATCATCAAGAGACAGTTTGATCTGATCACCGTTGTAATAAAAGTTCCCGTCGATCTTGAATTTATTGTTTTTGATAAGTTTTTCGACAATCCGGTATTCGGTTTCGGTATAGCCGGGGCATCATACTGATCGAGATCTACCTCAACGAATGATAACGAAGCCTTCTTTTCCCGGAATCGGTGCGGTCATGTTATAG
The DNA here is from genome assembly GCA_024691125.1 of Lachnospiraceae bacterium. Classification (GTDB taxonomy): domain Bacteria; phylum Bacillota; class Clostridia; order Lachnospirales; family Lachnospiraceae; genus UBA2868. The sequence goes on from JAILNV010000091.1 coordinate 39,664, forward strand.
CGGGAATAACGCCACCCGGCTTCTTAGGCGGTACGCTTTTCCCTGTTGGTTTCATTTATCGGCTGCTTTGTTTCATTAATGAAAGTACCCTTTCTACGGGGTCTTTTCCGATTCACAGGAGCGGAAGTTTAATTGATGATATACGTAGATTCCAGTATAATCTCCATGTAAGATATTGTTTAGTAGCATATATATAGCGGACAGTTTGCGTGGATCCCTTATGACAGTAGGGAATGTTTTCACTGTGTTCTCTGTACCCGCAAAACGGATAGTCGCGAGAGTCTTGCTGCATTTATACAAACACTTCAGAAGCTGTACAAAGATGCAGTGGCCTTCCCACTTTAACTTCCGGTATAATTCACCTAGAAAAAGCATATTTTCCTATTTCATATGCTTCTTTCATGTATACACTTTTTCTTGTCATGGATGGGGTTCCACAACCATATCCCAAAACCATTCCCTGATCTTCAAAGTTGATGTAACGGACAAGCGTCTTATAGTGCGCTACCAAAGCATCAAACGTCCAGTCATCTGCATTCCACGCTACTGTAAGAAGTGCTGATTTTAAATTCCTGCTGTTAAGGCTACTGTTATAGGCACAAAATCTGTCCACTACTGCTTTTAACTGCGCACTCATGCCATAGTAATATAGCGGAGTTGCAAATACTACCATATCTGAAGAAAGAAGCTTTTCCTTAATATCTTCAACATCATCCTTTTGTACGCAAGGTCCTTCATAACCGCAGGCAACACACCCAATGCAGGGATGTATATTGGCATGACACACATCTATGACTTCACAGGCATGTCCGGCCTCCTTGGCTCCTCTTTTAAACTCGTCTACAAGAATACTTGTTGAGCCATTTCTATTGGGACTCCCCATAAGTATTGTTATCTTCATTTTGTTCACACCACCTTTTTCTGTTTTAAGCTGAGATTTCCTACATAAGACCACAACCACAGTTCCAATAGCATGCATTCGCCCTCACTCTTTCTTTACTGTAAACCCTCAATCCAGGATTTGATTTCGTCCTCAGATGCTCCTGCTCCAAAGCGTTTTCCGTCAAGCCATGTACCACTACCTGCTTTATCAGCAAGAT
>JAILNV010000115.1 GCA_024691125.1 Lachnospiraceae bacterium
CGTATGCAAGCCCAGCAAGACCTCCTGCTACGGCTCCGACAGTATCTGTATCATCGCCAAGATTAACTGCTTTCAATACGCACTCCTCATAGGAACTGGAATTTAGCAAACACCAAACAGCAGCCTCCAAGGTATGAACCACATACCCACTGCTCTTTATCTCATTGTCCGGCAGGCTCATAAACACCTCAAGATCACGCATTCTTCCATAGGCATCAGTGGTTATTTCCCTCTTGAACTCTTCATTATACCAAGGCAGATACGAAGCCTTTCTCTCATAGAAATCAAAGGTTCCATGAATTCCCCTCCACAGAGCCATATATATTGATTCATCTTTACGATATATCAGTTCATGGCATATGGAGGTGTGTATCAAACACGCAATCAGACTTCTCGGATGACCATGAGTAAGGCTTGATGCTCCGTGAGAATTCTCTGCTGCTTCTTCTATAAAAGTCTCATTCCAGTATTCTTCCTCAAGAGCGTCATGCAATGACACTGGCATAATCCTCATGAGAGATCCATTTCCATTATCTCTTTCGCCCCTGCCACCACATTCTGTAGGCACCATACCCGGCCTGTATTGTGCTACTGCTCTTGAGCAGGTAATTCCGATATCGAATACTCGCCCGTGCGGTGTGTATTCCCCATTGATTTTCCAATTACGAAATCTGGTCATCATATCATCATAATTGATGCCACCGCTCTGAATAATGCTATCGAGAGAGGCAAGCATCATACTACTATCATCTGACCAAGTACCCTTCGGTTGGCTATGGGTACCGTACTCTCTCATATCGGTTACGGGATCTACCTTCCGCTCCGATCTGCTTGTAAACTCAACCGGAACACCGAGAGCATCTCCAACAACGACTCCAAATATACCTGCTTTTATTGCTTCAAGATTATTCATCTTCATCATCCTTATCTATGTTTCCGGTAATCTCATGCATCTCGTTTGTAGAATGCGCCACTTCTATGATATTTCCATTCTTATCAAGTATTTCATACACAGGGATATCACCATCGTGATAATGATTCACATCATAGCCATCAACATGAAGTTTCTTAGGATAAACCCCTTCGGCTGAATCCTGTTCCTCTGCAATATAAATCTGATCATCATACTCCTTATTCAGCAAATCCTTTATACTACCCATAACCTTATTCCTCAGTATCTTTTGAGACTTCAATGCGGGATTTCATTCCTTCAACAATGTCAAAAATCTTAGACTCTAGGACAAAAGGATTACTGAATGCATCCAGTACAATACCTGTGACATTCTTCTCGTTGTTCCGTGCGAGAGGGATGACTTCAAGAATATGCTTTTGAATCTTTGAAAAACGATCGCCGTACTCTCCCATTTCCTCCTCACTTGAGAAAATCGGAAAGAAGAAGTCTTCACCATTCTGCAGAATGTCCGGCACAAGTCTTACCTGATCCCTTGTCGAGAATTCTTCACCTACTATGGACTCTCCATTATTATCCTTTTCTTCCATCATTTTTTGGAACCTGGCATTATCCTCATCACTCAGGATAGCGTTACAAGGAACCCAGACATAACTATCCCGCAGAATCTCAAGCACGTCCAAAAAATTCGGTTCATTACGCTCTTCATTAAACTTTTTGACAGCTTCCCTGAGCATACTTCCGTCTGCAAGGTCCTCCTCTGTTACCTTGGCTGAAGGATTCATATCTGTGTAACAAATAATTTTGTCATCATCTGTCTTATGGACGAAGAAAGCAACTGTCTCTCCTTCGTGCCATCCAAAGTTCTGATCTGGCTCATTGAGTAGTGTTCCGACAAAATAGTGTTCAGCAAGTCCTGTTATTCTGACCCAGCATCCTTCTGCCTGAAGACCATCCTTCATCAGTCGAACCATGATATCGTCGATATACCACTCGTGGCGACAAGGATCCAGAAACATCATCTCCCTGGTTTTTTCGATATCTTCTGAGGCATCATATGTCTTGAGCATATCAAGCTTATCAGCAAAGGTTTGTGAAAGCTTTCCATCTTCATCAGAGCACACAAAGATTTCTGTTTCTTCAACGGCTCCAATCCGAAGCTTCATGGAAATGTCATCACGACCCTTTGCATATTTATAACCATTATCGCTTACTATAGCTGCTGCAAGGATCTCTAATGTAAGTCCTGCTTCACGATCATAATATCCATACGTAAGAACGGCATTGGCATCCTCCGCTCCGGGGAAGTCATCTATTACCTTCTCAACATTTTCATTGTTCTTAACAACGACAAAATTATGGTATACGGCTCTAAAACCAGTTTCCTTAAATGTCATTCCTGTTCGCCTCCTTATATCTTAGCTTTTGCATCCTCATACATCTTCTGCGCCTTTTCATCCTGTATGAAGCTTACGAAGATCTCAAGGAAATACTCAGCAGAGGCCATATCTCCCTGCTCATAGAAGTGCTGACCGTATGCATATGCAATCTTCAGCATCTCGATCTC
>JAILNV010000133.1 GCA_024691125.1 Lachnospiraceae bacterium
TAAGATAGGAACGGACGGAGTTCGCGACTGCCTTCTTGAAGACGGGTTCACACAGGAGAGCGTAAATAAATATCTTGAACTGTTTGAGAATACAGGCAGTGGAACAGACGGAATCGTATCACTAAAGAACAAGCTGGGCGATTTCCTTTCGGATGATACGGCAGAGAATCTTGAAACCATAATTGCAGGTGTGGATGCTACCAGGACCGCAAGCTTTAAGATCGTATTTGATCCTTCTCTTGTAAGAGGTATGTCATATTATACAGGAACAATATTCGAGATAATCATGGATGAATTCGGAAGCTCTGTTGCGGGCGGCGGACGTTATGATGAAATGATAGGCAAGTTCACCGGGCAGAAGACTCCGGCCTGCGGATTCTCGATCGGATTCGAGAGGATAATCACCATACTTATGGATAAGGGATACAGGATTCCCGATAACGGTAAGAAAATGGTTTTCCTTATAGAAAAGGGTGCCGGAAAAGAACGGATATGTGAAATAATGAAAGAAGCCGCTGCTTTAAGGGAGCAGGGAGTAAAGGTAACGGTATCCCAGATGAACAAGAACAAAAAGTTCCAGAAGGAACAGCTTATTAAAGAAGGATACAGTCCCGAAGAAATCAAAGATTTTTATAATACAGAATTAAAGAATTAATAATGGAGGCAGGGCATGGCAGAATCAATGCTTGGGCTTAAAAGAACCCACAGATGCACGGAAGTAAGTGAAGCGAATATTGGAGAGACCGTAACGGTTATGGGCTGGGTACAGCGGAGCAGGAACAAAGGCGGCATAATTTTTACGGATTTAAGAGACCGGTCGGGAATCCTTCAGATAATATTCGAGGATAAGGATATAGGTTCCGAAGGCTTCGATAAAGCATATAAATTAAGAAGTGAATTTGTTATAGCCGTAGTAGGACGCGTGGAAAAAAGAGCAGGAGAAGCAAATACTTCCCTTAAGACAGGTAACATCGAAATACGCGCAACCGAGCTGCGCATATTATCTGAGGCTGAGACTCCGCCTTTCCCCATAGAAGCAGACAGCAAGACGAAAGAGGAGCTTCGCCTTAAATACAGATATCTTGATCTGAGGCGCCCGGATATACAGCGTAACCTGATATTAAGAAGCCGGATAGTCAGCATTATCAGAAATTATTTTATGAATGAAGGATTTCTTGAGATAGAGACTCCCATCCTTCAGAAAAGTACTCCGGAAGGAGCCAGGGACTATCTTGTTCCCAGCCGTATACATCCCGGTAATTTCTACGCTCTGCCGCAGTCACCCCAGCTGTTCAAGCAGCTGTTAATGTGCTCCGGTTACGACAGATATTTCCAGGTGGCGAAATGCTTCCGTGATGAGGACTTAAGAGCAGACAGACAGCCTGAATTCACCCAGATAGACCTTGAGATGTCATTCGTTGATGTGGATGATGTGATCGCAGTTAATGAAGGTGCGATCGCCAAGGTGTTTAAAGAGGTTCTTGATATTGATGTTCAGCTTCCGATAAGGAGGATGACATGGATAGAAGCAATGAACCGCTTCGGCTCGGATAAGCCGGATCTTCGTTTCGGAATGGAGCTTAAGGATGTTTCCGATGTTGTTAAGGGCTGTGGCTTCGGAGTGTTTACAGGTGCGCTTGATAACGGCGGTTCGGTAAGAGGTATCAATGTTAAGGGGCAGGCAGAAATGCCCCGTAAGAAGATAGATGCACTGGTTGAATTCGCAAAAGGATACGGTGCAAAGGGACTGGCTTATTTATGCGTTCTTCCCGACGGAAGCTATAAGTCAAGCTTTGCCAAATTCATGGCCGAGGATGAGCTCAAGGCGCTGGTCAATGCCATGAACGGTGAACCCGGAGACCTGCTTCTGTTTGCCGCGGACAAGACAAGTGTTGTATGGAATGTACTCGGAGCACTTAGGCTTGAGGTCGCAAGGCTCTATGATATGATCCCTCAGGGAGAGTTTAATTTCCTCTGGGTTACCGAGTTCCCTCTTCTTGAGTGGAGTGAGGAAGAGAACAGATATAAGGCAATGCATCATCCGTTCACCATGCCAATGGATGAAGATATTCAGTATCTTGATTCGGATCCCGGGCGTGTAAGAGCCAAGGCTTACGATATAGTACTTAACGGTACAGAGCTTGGCGGAGGATCTGTAAGAATACACCAGTCAGACATCCAGGAGAAGATGTTTGAAGTGCTTGGCTTTGAAAAGGAAGATGCCTACACACGCTTTGGCTTCCTGCTGAATGCCTTTAAGTATGGTGTTCCGCCCCACGCAGGACTGGCCTACGGACTTGACAGGCTGGTTATGCTCATGGTCGGAGCAGACAGCATAAGAGAGGTCATGGCATTCCCCAAGGTTAAGGATGCTTCGGATCTTATGTGTGAGGCTCCCAATGTAGTTGACGATAAACAGCTTGAGGAACTTGGTATCTGTATTGATACCAGCAAAACGGAAGATGCAGAATAGAAAGTATAGCTTTGCCCATTGAATCATAAAAGTTATTGGCAAAAACGACAGATGGAGTGACACCATATGAAATACTGTAAAAAATGCGGAATGCTTCTTGAAGATAATATGGAACGCTGTATCGGATGCGGATCCAATGTAACAGAAAAAGACAGCTATTCCAAATATCCCGAACAGGTTCAGGAACAGATAGCCAATGAAAAGAAGCAGGCCGGACAGAGGAATCTTACAGTCGTAGCCATAGTCCTTATATTTGTGGTAATACTTCTGATGATCGGAATATTTGCATCAAGGCTTTATTCCCAGGGAGTGACTTCGCCGAACGATCTGGCTAAGGCCATTCAGGACAGCGTCGGTAAAAAGGAACCGGCTGAAAGCGAAGGTAAGAACAGAACGGTTAAGGATGAAGATGGTGCATATTATAAATATTCAGACATAAAGGATAATGCGGATCATGAGATTTTCCATGCCGTTTATCCGGAGGATCTTTCAAAGGTCACACATACAGTTGACTATTCATGGGATTCGCAGGTGTTTCCTGCCGTTTTTTCATTTATTGCCACAAATGATGAAAATACTGCGCAGCTTACCTACAGATCACCCCAGCATTATCAGTATATCAAGGGTACTGCAGAAACCCAGGTGGATATTCAGCAGAATGTCATGAAGTGCATAACCTTTTATGACTTTACCACTGTTGAAGATTATATTAAGGAGATGATAAAGCAGGCTTATCCCTCCGCAAAAAAAATAGAAGAGATGGAATCGGCAGACGTAAACGGAGAAGCTGAAGCTGCCTTTAATAAGATCATTAAAGAATATGAAGACAGAGCGGAAAAGGAGCTGCCGGTTCTGTTCGGACTTTCGGAAGATACCGATTTTTCACATAAGGATACTTACAAATCGTTAAAGGTAATGAATTACCGTATCCTTACCAAAGAGGATCATGCTGTCTCCTGTAAGTTCTATGTTCCGGTATTCTGCGAAATATATGATTTCAATGATGCCTCACAGGCATTCAGCGGTACCTTATCCGACTGTTACATACTTGCTTTTGCAAGCTATGAGGCAGGCTCTGATGAGCTCTATGACTGGTATGAAGATGCATTTGAAATGTTTGTAAACAACTCCTTCCTGAAAGACGACTTTTATACAGGTATCGGTGGATACGCAAGGATGATCAGGGAAAGTGTAAGCGAGCAGGAAATGCCGCGTATAATAGGTGACAGCGAGCTTAAGGATATATATGATAACGCTTCACCTGACGGAGCCTCGGATTATGTAAGTATAAAGAAGTTCCTGGAATGCGGTCCTACCGCTGTGAATTCATTCCAAGCAGATGATTACCATATGGGGGCGGAGAAAATAAAGCAGATATTCATCAATCCTGAAAAACAGCTTATTTATGCCACAAAAGCAACGGATGAATATCCGGGAGATGATTATATCGAGCTTTTAAAGAAGTAATTGTAAAATGAAAGCGATAAAACACTTAAGGACAATAAATGCTCACAGAAGACTTGTGCGAAAGGGATGCTTTAAAGTAGGTCTGTATTATCAGGGACTCACACATGATCTGAGTAAATATTCACTTTCCGAGTTCCCGGTAGGAGCAAAGTATTATCAGGGCTTCAGAAGTCCCAATAACGCAGAACGTGAGGCTATCGGTTATTCAAGTGCCTGGCTTCATCACAAAGGACGGAACAGACATCATTATGAGTATTGGTTTGACTACAGTTCGGAAGCGGGCGGCGGTATAATACCTGCCAGGATGCCCGATAAATATATTATAGAGATGTTTATGGACCGTATAGCCGCTTCAAAGATATACAACGGCGATAAATATACGGATGATATGCCTCTTAAATACTATCACAAGGGAAAACCCGAGGTCTTTATAGAAAAGGACACCAGAGCATTGCTCGAGAAGCTTCTTCATATGCTTGCGGACGAAGGTGAAGAAGCATGCTTTGAGTATATAAGAAAAAAAATCCTGTGGAAAAGACCCGGAACACGGATAGCGCAGTATATTGAAGACAGGCGGAAAAGCCGCAGTAAATAACACTATTTTAAAGACAGTGAAAGGAGTGAACCTTATTTGGATACCGAAGGTGTCATACAACTTACAGTTCTGCTGTTGCTGCTTATACTTTCAGCATTTTATTCGGCGGCTGAAACGGCGCTTACAACAGCCAGTGAGATAAAGCTTAATACACTTGCGGAAGACGGAAATAAAAAAGCGGTAAGGGCGCTTGCTCTTCTGGAAAACAAAAGCAAGATGTTAAGCTGCATACTTATAATGAACAATATCGTCAATATTGCCGCATCATCAATGGTCACAACACTTACAGTCCGTATATGGGGACGGATGTATGTAGCATTGGCTGCAGGAATACTGACGCTTATAATACTTATTTTCGGTGAGATCAATCCCAAAACCATAGCGACAATACATAACGAAAAGCTGGCTCTTTCATTTTCAGGTCCGATAATGGCCACGATGAAGGTGCTTACTCCGGTTATTTTCCTGGTAGACAAGCTGTCCGGTTTCTTTCTTAAAATATTGAGAATAGATCCCGAGCAGGCCAAGTCAACACTTACGGAGGGTGAGCTCAGGACGCTGCTTGATGCAAGCCATGAGGAAGGCGTTATCGAAACAGGCGAGCGTGAGATGATCGACAACGTATTTGATTTCGGTGATTCGCTGGCAAAGGATGTAATGATCCCCAGAATTGAAATGTCCTGTGTGGATGTCAATTCATCATACTGGGAACTCAAGGAGCAGTTCGACATACATAAATATACAAGAATTCCGGTTTATGAGAATTCCACCGATAATATAGTCGGTATCATAAACATGAAGGATATACTGTTCTATGAAGATGTTGTCAACTTCAATATAAGGAATGTGATGAGGGAGGCGAATTTCACTGTAGAATACAAGAAGACTGCCGAGCTCATGAGAGAGATGCGTCAGAACCACATAAGCATGACCATAGTTCTTGATGAATACGGTGATACGGTGGGTCTTGTGACACTGGAGGATCTTCTGGAGGAGATCGTAGGTGAGATCAGGGACGAATTCGATGAGGATGAAGAGGAGCTTATACAGAAGCTTGGAGACAGGGAATATCTCGTGGACGGCTCTCTTAAGATAGATGATATCAATGATGCACTTGAGCTGGAGCTTGAATCGGAGAATTATGACAGTATCGGCGGCATTATGATTGAAAAGCTGGAACGTGTTCCGGAAGTCGGGGATGTCGTTGAACTTGAGGATGGAACCGGCCTTACGGTCGAAGTGATGGATAAGAATCATATAGAGCGTATTCGTATGGTTCTGCCCGAAAAGGATACTGAGGAGCAGGATGAAAACAGTGCTTCCGATAATCAGGGATCCGGGGAAGAAGCAGAGGATAAAATGTCAGAACAGGAGTGATCTTCTGTATTTCCTGACAGCCATATGATAAATAATTAAATTTTTTCTTTTATTTACAGGCTTTGTATGATATACTTCGAATAGTGTGTTTATTTATGCTAGGAGGTAAAGGAATGAAGCACATCAAAACACTTAATACAAGAGATTTCAGAAAGTCATCAAAAACAGGCGGATGCGGCGAATGTCAGACTTCATGTCAGTCAGCCTGCAAGACATCATGCACAGTAGGAAATCAGACCTGCGAGAAGGCTAAATAGGACTTATCTGGCATGTAATACCGGACATAAGCAGCGAATGAAACCTGTTCGCTGCTTATGTTTGTAGGAGAGTTTATTTTGGTACATCAATATAAGAATAACGGATATAACATTGTCATGGACGTAAACAGCGGTTCAATCCATGTGGTTGATGACCTCGTCTATGATATGATCGACATCTTAAGCAGGGAAGACGTATATAAAAGGATCCGTCATACTGCGGGTGAGAATGATACAGGCATTGCTTCATACGATGAAATAAGTGATATCTTCAATGAAAAGATAAGCGGATATACCGAGGATAAGGTACGTGAAGCATACAACGAAATATGTGAGCTTATTAAAGAAGATATACTGTTTTCGGAAGATACATATGAGGACATAGTTATCGATTTCAAGAAAAGGAAGACCTTTGTCAAGGCTCTCTGCCTGCATATATCACATGACTGCAATCTTTCCTGTAAATACTGTTTTGCCCAGGAGGGTGAATATCATCAGAACAAGCGGGAGCTTATGAGTTATGAAACAGGGAAAAGAGCTCTTGATTATCTGATCGAGAATTCCGGAAGCAGGAGAAATCTTGAGGTTGATTTCTTCGGCGGTGAACCGTTAATGAATTTCGAAGTGGTAAGGCGTCTGGTAGAATACGGAAGAAGCATTGAGAATAAATATGATAAAAACTTACGATTCACGCTTACAACCAACGGTGTCCTTCTGAATGATGAGATCCTTGATTTCGCCAATAAAGAAATGAGTAATCTTGTACTCAGTATAGACGGCCGTAAGGAAATACATGACCGTATGAGGCCATTCAGAGGCGGTCAGGGAAGCTATGATGCGATAGTCGATAAGTTCAAAAAAGCGGCCGAGAGCAGAAATCAGATGAATTATTATGTCAGGGGTACATTCACCCGGCATAATTTGGATTTCCCGAAGGATGTTATGCATCTTGCCGATCTCGGATTCGAGCAGATAAGCATAGAGCCGGTGGTTGCACCGCCTGAAGCTGATTATTCAATAAGGAAAGAAGATGTACCCTATATTCTGGAACAGTATGACGTACTGGCCAAAGAGCTGCTTAAACGAAGAGAAGAAGGGAAGCCCGTCAATTTCTTCCATTTTATGATAGACCTTGAGGGCGGCCCGTGCGTTATAAAACGTCTTTCGGGGTGCGGCTCGGGTACCGAATATCTTTCCGTAACGCCTTCGGGAGAGCTCTATCCATGCCATCAGTTCGTTGGAAACGAGGAGTTCAGGCTCGGAGATGTCTGGAACGGAATACAGAATACAGCCGTCCGGGATGAGTTCAAGCTTTGCAATGTATATGCCAAGGAAAAATGCCGTGACTGTTTCGCAAGATTCTACTGCAGCGGCGGATGCGCAGCCAATGCCTATAATTTTTCCGGTGATATTAACGGAGCATATGAAACAGGATGTCAGCTTCAGCGTAAACGCACAGAGGTTGCGATAATGATGAAAGCGGCTATGGCAGGTGGCATTAATGAAGAAAACACATCAGATGATGTTACCGATGTGGACGATATATGATCTTAAAAAACATATTGTTTTTAAATATTTTTAAATCTAGGAAATGTAGGGAGAAAAGAAATGAAAAAACGTAATGCGATCCTCACACTTGTCATAGTGATCGTACTGACCGTTGCCTTCGGGCTCATGGTTGTATACGGTGTGGGGAAGGACAAGGTAGGTGCAGCTTCGGAGATCAAACTGGGTCTTGATCTTGCAGGCGGTGTAAGTATCACATATCAGGCTGTTGGAGAGGAAAAGCCCTCCAATTCCGATATGGACGATACGATCTTCAAGCTTCAGAAGCGTGTTGAAGGCTACAGCACTGAGGCTCAGGTCTATAAGGAAGGAGAGGACCGTATCAACATCGAAATCCCCGGTGTTGAGGATGCAAATGCCGTATTGCAGGAATTGGGTAAACCCGGTCAGCTTTATTTCATTGCCCAGTATGATAAGGACGGGAATCCCAATTACAGCGGTAACGGTGTCCTCAGTAAAAGCATAGATGAGCTGAAGGAAGACGGTTCAATAGTTCTTGAGGGTACAGATGTACAGTCTGCAACCGGAGGAGCTTATCAGGATGAGCTTAAGGGCGTTCAGTATGTTGTAGAGCTGACACTCACACCGGAAGGTGCGCAGAAGTTCGCGGACGCTACCACAAAAGCAGTTACGAATCATGATTCCATAATGATCTATTATGACGGAGCAGCGGTAAGCATTCCCACTGTACAGTCAGCCATAACCAACGGTCAGGCACAGATCACAGGTATGGAGGATGCGGATAAGGCAGAGCAGCTTGCTTCAACAATCCGTATAGGTGGCCTTAAGCTTGCACTTGAAGAATTAAGAAGTAATGTCGTAGGTGCCCAGCTGGGTTCTGAAGCGATAGCAACAAGTATAAAGGCCGGTATAATCGGTTTCGCGATAGTAGTTGTATTCATGCTTGCGGTTTTCCTTATCCCGGGTCTTTGTGCTTCACTTGCACTTGCTCTGTATATAGTAATAGTGATGGTACTTCTTAACTTCTTCTCAGATGCGTTTGGTCTTACTCTTACGCTACCGGGTATAGCAGGTATCATCCTGTCGATAGGTATGGCGGTTGATGCCAATGTTATTACCTTCGCACGTATACGTGAAGAGATCGCTGCGGGCAAAACGGTAAATACCGCTATCAAGCTTGGATATGAGAAGGCTTTCTCGGCAATACTCGACGGAAACCTTACAACACTTATTGCGGCAGTGGTACTCGGAATCCTCGGTACCGGTTCCATCAAGGGTTTTGCAATAACTCTCGGAATAGGTATTGTGGTTTCAATGTTTACGGCTCTCGTAGTTACCAAGAGGCTTCTGGTAGCATTCTACGATCTCGGACTTAAGGACGAGAAATACTTCGGAAAAGCAAAGCAGGGCAAGGCCATCGATTTCCTCGGAAAGAGAAAGCTCTTTATCGGTATCTCAGTTGCAGTGATCCTTGCCGGTTTCGTGGTTATGGGAATAAATGCCGGAGCGGGAAAGCATGCTCTTAATCTTTCACTTGAATTCCTGGGTGGTACATCTACAAACGTAACATTTAATGAAGATATGTCAGTGGCTGATATAGATGCAAAGGTTGTTCCGGTCATCGAAGGAATAACCGGAGACGGTAATGTACAGGTACAGAAGGTTGCCGGTAAGAACGAGGTTATCTTTAAAACAAGAACTCTGTCGGCAGAGGAAAGAACAAGGTTCTCGGATGAGATGGTTGAGAACTTCGGCGTTGAGGCAGAGAAAATTACTGCTGAGACGATAAGCTCAACGATCAGCTCCGAAATGAGCAGAAGCGCTGTCATCGCTGTTATTGTAGCCACCTTATGTATGCTGCTTTACATATGGTTCAGGTTCAGCGATGTTAAGTTCGGTTTCGGTTCGGTAACGGCGCTGCTTCACGATGTGCTGGTTGTACTTGCTTTCTATGCATTTTCGAGAGTATCGGTAGGTAATACCTTCATAGCATGTATGCTTACAATAGTGGGTTATTCGATCAATGCCACCATCGTTATCTATGACAGGATAAGAGAAGTGCTGAGAGATTCACAGTATAATACAATGTCTCTGGAAGATAAGGTGAATATGTGTGTTAACCAGACGCTCACAAGAAGTATCTTCACTTCACTTACCACCTTCATCATGGTTGCAGTTCTGTATGTTCTGGGCGTAACTTCCATAAAGGAATTCGCTCTTCCTCTTATGGTTGGTATCGTATGCGGTACATATTCTTCAATCTGCCTTGCAAGTGCACTGTGGTACATGTTCAAGACTCAGCAGTCAAAGAAGCCTGCAACCGTATCAGATACATCAAAAGGATCAAAAGCAAAGAATAAATAGTAAATAACACTAAACGATAAGACCTCGCATTGGGTTCATATGTGGGGTCTTTCTTTTATATTAAAAGACGCAAAACAGGAAAGCCAAAATGAAGAACTGGTATGTGGCAAACAAAAAAGCAGATTTTAACACAATAGCACTTAAGTACGGCATCTCTCCGATACTCGCACGTATTATAAGAAACCGTGATATAACTGAAGATGATCAGATCGACATGTATTTAAACGGCAGACCTGAAGATATGAGAGATCCGCACCTTATGAAGGATATGGATAAGGCTGTCTCAATTCTTTATAAAGCCATCGGTGAAGGGAAGAGGATCCTTATAATCGGCGACTATGATATCGACGGAGTATGTTCATCATATATCCTGCTCAAGGGCATCATGGAAGCCGGCGGTACAGCAGATGTCAGACTGCCCGAACGTATGACGGACGGATACGGGATGAATATGGGTATGGTTGATGAGGCTCTTAAATCGGGTACCGGACTTATCATAACCTGTGACAACGGAATAAGTGCATCTGAAGAGATCCGGTATGCGGTTGATAAAGGCATAGATGTGATCGTCACAGACCATCATGAGGTTCCCTACGAAGAGACTGATACCGGGAAGAAATATAAACTGCCTCCCGCAAATGCGGTTGTTGATCCCAAGCAGGATGACTGTCCGTATCTTTTTAAGGAAATATGCGGTGGAATGGTTGCCTATAAGCTTATACAGTGTCTGTTTGAGAAAGCAGGCTGTTCAGATAAGAAAGAGCTGTTAAGAGAGCTGCTTATGTTTGCCGGTTTCGCAACCGTAGGCGATGTGATGGAGCTGAGGGATGAAAACAGAATAGCCGTTAAGTATGCCATTAAGGAAATGAAGACTACGAAGAACTTCGGAATGAACTGCCTTATAGATGTTCAGAAGGTGGACAGGAGCAGGCTTTCTCCTTATCATATCGGATTCATACTGGGACCGTGTATTAATGCTACGGGACGTCTGGATTCGCCGAAAAGAGCTCTTGAGATGTTTATGAAAGGAAATCATGAAGAAGCACTTTCAATAGCACTGGAGCTTAAGGATCTTAACGATAAACGCAAGGATATGACAGATCATTATACTAAGCTTGCCGTGGATATGGTAAACGGTTCAGGTGAGTTATCATCCGACCGCGTACTATGTGTTTATCTTCCCGAATGTCATGAAAGTATTGCAGGTATAGTCGCAGGCAAGCTAAGGGAAGCCTTCTATAAACCTTCATTTGTCCTTACAAAGGGCGGTGAAGAAGTAAAAGGATCCGGACGATCGATAGAAGCCTATGATATGCATGCGGAAATGATAAAATGTGAAGATCTTTTTATAAAGTTCGGAGGACATAAGGCAGCCGCCGGTCTGTCAATGTATGAGGATAAGATAGATGAACTGAGGCAGCGTCTCAATGCTAACTGTACGCTGACGGAGGATGATCTTACCGAAAAGATCACTGCAGATATGCGAATGCCCGTAGAATATGTATCCCTTGGTCTGGCCCGCGAACTGGACAGACTGGAGCCTTACGGTAACGGAAACAGGAAACCGATGTTTGCAGAGAAGGATCTTGCGGCAGAAGATATAAGAGTGTTCGGAAAAAACAGAAACGTTGTAAAGATGAAGTTAAAGTCTGCAAACGGCGGTAACGCAGGAGCAGATGCCATATGCTTCGGTGACGGAGACAGGATAGCGGAAGAATTAAGGTCTAAGGATAAGCTTTCTATTATGTATGAGCTTTCGGTTAATGAGTATATGGGAACGGAACGAGTAGAGCTTGTTTTGAAAGAATGGAAGTAAATTGTATCAGGGAGTATGATCAGAAAAGAATAGGTGTAAATGTTTCAGGGAGTATAATTTACAAAGAATGGGAGGAAGAACAGATATGAAGCTGCAGGATTTAATTAAAGACTTTGAGTACAGCTGTGTAAACGGTTCATTGGACAGAGATATAACAGAGGTCGTGTACGATTCGCGAAAGATTAGCGAAGGCTGTCTTTTTGTATGTGTTAAGGGAGCTAATTTCGACGGCCACAGCGCCGTACCGCAGGCCTGCGAAAAAAAAGCCGCTGCCGTTCTTATTGAACAGGATGCGGAAGTTACGGGAGACATAACGGTCATACGCGTGGAAAGCACCAGATATGCAATGGCTCATGTTGCGGCTGCTCTTAACGGCTATCCTTCAAAAAAGCTTAAGATGATAGGCATAACAGGTACCAAGGGCAAGACCACAACAACATATCTTATAAAAAACATACTGGAAAATGCAGGTTATAAGGTGGGGCTCATCGGAACCATAGAAGTTATCATCGGTGATACACATATCCATGCCGAAAATACAACGCCCGAATCATATGTTTTACAGGATTATCTTAAAAGAATGGTCGATGCCGGCATGGATGCCGTGGTTATGGAGGTATCTTCACAGGGACTTATGCTTCACCGTACTGCGGCAATTGATTTCGAACTCGGAATATTTACAAATATCGAGCCGGATCATATCGGTCCCAATGAGCATACCGATTTCGAACATTATATGTCGTGCAAGAGCATGCTTTTCAGACAGTGCAGAACAGGTATACTTAACGGTGATGACAGCCATGTTGACGAAATACTTAAGGATCATACCTGTGAAGTCGAAAAATACGGTCTTAATGAAGGCAATGACATAGTTGCAAAGGATATTGAATTCATTACGGGAAAGGGATATCTGGGAGTATCCTTCAGGACGGAGGGGCTTATTGAAATGAGAGCCGAGGCGGATCTGCCCGGAATATTCAGCGTGTATAATTCACTGTGTGCAATAGCCGTATGCAGGCATTTTAACATAAATGAGGAAAACATATTAAAGGCACTTAAGGAGGCAAAGGTCAAGGGACGTATTGAGATGATAAAGGTATCGGATGATTTTACCCTGATGATCGATTATGCTCATAACGCGATGGCCCTCGAAAGCCTTCTGACAACACTTAAAGAATATAAGCCAAAGCGTCTTGTATGTCTGTTCGGATGCGGCGGGAACAGATCAAAGCTGAGACGTTATGATATGGGTGAGGTTTCCGGCAGGCTTGCCGATCTTACCGTCATCACTTCGGACAACCCCAGGTTTGAGGAGCCGCTTGACATAATTAAGGATATTGAGACGGGAATATCCAAAACAGACGGAAAACACATCTCCATTCCCGACCGTAAGGATGCCATACGATACGTTATAAACAATGGACAGCCCGGAGATATAATCGTACTTGCAGGCAAGGGACATGAGGATTATCAGGAAATAAAGGGAGTTAAATACCCTATGGATGAAAGAGTCCTGATAGATGAGATCATGAATGAATAGAAATGATTCTAAATATGGCTAAAAACCCACATTTTCCGCTTGATTAGTGGACATGGTTATGTTATATTTATGAAGTTGCAATAAAAATCACGTTTGCGGATAGGCAGACCGGTGCCTTGCTCGGGTGGTCTGTTAAAGGAAGCAGACGGAAGTCAAACCAAACGGAGGTAAAGAAAATGAGCGTAATTTCAATGAAGCAGTTGCTTGAAGCAGGTGTTCATTTCGGACACCAGACCAGAAGATGGAACCCTAAGATGGCTCCTTATATCTACACCGAGAGGAACGGTATCTACATTATCGATCTTCAGAAGTCGGTAGGAATGGTTGACGATGCTTACAATGCAGTAGTATCTATCGCTGAGCAGGGCGGAACCATCCTGTTCGTCGGAACAAAGAAGCAGGCACAGGATGCAGTCAAGGTTGAGGCTGAGCGCTGCGGCATGTACTATGTAAATGAGAGATGGCTTGGTGGTATGCTCACCAACTTCAAGACCATCCAGAGCCGTATCAAGAGGCTTAAGGACATCGAGAGAATGTCAGAGGACGGTACATTCGATGTGCTTCCCAAGAAAGAGGTTATCGAGCTTCGCAAGGAATGGGACAAGCTTGAGAAGAACCTTGGCGGTATCAAGGAAATGAAGAGGATTCCCGATGCGATCTTCGTAGTTGATCCCAAGAAGGAAAGGATCTGTGTTCAGGAGGCACATGCACTCGGAATTACTCTTATCGGTATAGCAGATACCAACTGCGATCCCGAGGAGCTTGACTACGTTATACCCGGTAATGATGATGCAATAAGAGCCGTTAAGCTTATCGTAAGCAAGATGGCAGATGCAGTTATAGAAGGACATCAGGGTGAGACAGCAGAGACTGAGGCTGATATGGCTGAAGCAGCTAATGCAGCTGAAGATGCAGAGCCTGCAGATATCGAAGAGGTTGCTGCTGCAGAAGCTTAACAGAAGCCTGTGACGTTTCAGATCAAACAGCAGTTATAACAGATAAATAAATAGTTACCGATAATTACAGGAGGAAATATAAATGGCTAACATTACAGCAGCAATGGTCAAGGAGCTTCGTGAAATGACCGGCGCAGGTATGATGGATTGTAAGAAGGCTCTTAACGAGACCGATGGTAATATGGATGAGGCAGTAGAGTTCTTAAGAAAGAGCGGAGCTGCCAAGGCAGTTAAGAAGGCAAGCAGAATAGCTGCCGAGGGTATCTGCCGTATAGCATGCGAAGGAAATACAGCAGTAGTTGTAGAAGTAAATTCAGAGACTGACTTCGTTGCAAAGAACGAAGTATTCCAGGAATTCGTACAGAAGGTTGCGGATACGGCTCTTGCATCCGGACTTCAGGGCGGAAAGGACGGCGAGGATGTTGCTGCACTTCTTGAGAAGGACGGACTTAACGATCTCCTCGTTGAGAAGACTGCAAAGATAGGTGAGAAGCTCTCCGTAAGACGTTTTGACAGGGTAGAGGCTGACTGCGTTGCTACATATATTCACGGCGGCGGAAGGATAGGCGTTATCGTGGCAGGAAACGGTGCCTGCGATGATGCTGCCAAGGATGCTCTTACCAATATTGCAATGCAGGTAGCAGCTATGTCACCTCAGTATATCTGCCGTGATGAGATATCTGCAGAGAATCTGGCTAAGGAGAAAGAGATAACAATAGACAGCGCACTTAACGATCCCGAGACACTTCCTAAGCCCATACTTAATGATGTATTCACAAAGGCTCTTGAAGGAAATAAGTTAAATGATGCTGACAAGGCTGTATATGAAGAGAAGAAGAATGACAAGTATCTGTTCAACTTCCTCTCAGAGGATGCAAAGAATGCACTGGCAGCGCTTGCAATGGAAGGTAAGGCTGAATATGTTGAGAACAAGATATTCAGCGGTCTTGTAGAGGGACGTATTTCCAAGCATCTTAAGGAAATCTGCCTTATGGATCAGGTTTATGTAAGAGCAGAAGACGGTAAGCAGACAGTAGCAAAATATCTTGAATCAGTTAACAAGGAACTTAAGATCGCAGAATTCGTACGCTTCGAAGTAGGCGAAGGAATGGAAAAGAAGAACGAAGACTTCGCAGCTGAGGTTGCTGCCCAGATGGCAGGAAACTAAGGTCTGGTTTTATTTATAACTGATCGTTACAGTACACCCGGAGCTGTATAGAGGCTCCGGGTGTCTGTTTTCTGAATTAATATCGTAACCATAGTCAGAACCGTGTTATACTTATGCTGTAAGTATTGTGAATAATCAAAATCTAACTCCTAATAACAGGTACTTAAAAATGAAAGATATTTCGGAATCAAGAAAAAATATTGAGGATATAGACAGACAGATGGCTGCACTGTTTGAAAAGCGTATGCAGTGCTCACATGAAATAGCCGAATATAAAAAAGCAAAGGGTATACCCGTATTCGACAGCAGCCGTGAGAAGTCTCTTATCGAAAAAAACGAAGCCTACATAGTCGATACTGAATTAAAGCCTTATTACAGACAGTTTATGAAGGACATAATGGATATATCCAAGCAGTATCAGCGGTCTCTTTATAAAGAGGAAACGAGTAAAATAAAAATAAGGGTAATAAATGGACCTAATATAAATATGCTTGGCATACGTGAGCCTGATATATACGGTAGGATCACTTATAAAGAGCTAGTAAGGCTGATAGAAGAGCATGCAGCGGAAAAGGATATTTATGTTGAAGTAATGCAGAGCAATCATGAAGGTGATCTGGTTGATATGCTTCAGGACTGCTATGGGAAGGCAGACGGGATAGTGATCAATCCCGGTGCCTGTACACATACAAGCGTTGCCATCCTCGATGCGCTTAAGGCAATATCCGTACCTGCAGTAGAGGTTCATATTTCCGAAGTAGATAAGCGGGAGGATTTCAGACAGATAAGCTATATAAGGCAGGCATGTATGGCTACGATAACGGGACATGGCGTTAACGGTTATCTTGAAGCCATTGATATGCTTAAGGAAAATCATAACGCCAAATAAAAAACAGAGGAACGCTATGGAATGGATAAACAGAAGTAAAGTACTTATTGTCGGACTCGGCCTTATGGGAGGAAGCTATGCCAAAGCTTTAAAACGGCTCGGATACTATGTGTCTGCAATAGATAAAAGCAGTGGGGCTGTACAATATGCCTTAGATAATAGTATAATAGATGCCGGTTCAAGTGAGCCCGATGAAGCGCTGATCTCAGAAGCAGATACCATAATTTTTGCTTTATATCCGGGAATTATAGCAGAGTGGATAAGAAATAACCAGTCTTATTTCAGACCCGGCATAATAATAACCGATGTCACCGGGATCAAGGGTGCGGTTGTTTATGATATACAGGAAGTACTACGGGATGATGTTGAATTCATTGCAGCTCATCCAATGGCCGGACGTGAACTGAGCGGAGTCGAGAACTCTGATGAGAGGATATTCAGAGAGGCTAATTATATAGTGGTGCCTACCGATAAGAATTCTCAGGAAGCAATTGAATGGTGTGAGAATCTCGGGAGGCTTCTCGGCTTTTCAAATGTATCCGTACTTTCGCCTGATGAGCATGACAGGATGATAGCTTATGTATCACAGCTGACACATTGCATAGCAGTATCACTGATGACCTGCCATGATGATGAAGGACTTGCCGATTATACCGGAGATTCATTCAGGGATCTTACAAGGATAGCCCGAATAAACGAGAATATGTGGACAGAGCTTTTCTTTATGAACAAAGATAAGCTTCTTGAAGAAATGGATGCGTTTATAAATGAATTCCAGTTCATAAGATACTGCATTGAAAACGAGGATTCCGAAGCCCTTAAGGCTAAGATGAGGCTGTCTACGGAACGAAGAAAAGCATTTGACAGAAACAGATCGAAGGAATAGTGGTAAAAATGCGCTATTATGAAGATAATCTCGGAATTTACTATGAACCGGTCGATGACGGACGGTCTGTAACGATCCTCGATGCGGATAAAAAGCACGGTGAAATTATTATCCCGGAGCTAATAAACGGAATTCCCGTTAAAGCAATCGCTAAGAAAGCTTTCCTTGGATGCAAGATTCTAAGATCGGTAAGGCTCCCTCAAGGTATAGACAGCATCGGCGAATGGGCTTTCGCATTTTGTGATAATCTTTATTCATTGGAGCTTGCCCGGAACGATATCAAATGGGGCAAGGGCGTATTTAAGAATGACAGAAAGCTTAAACGCATATCCATATATCCTGACTGCTCTGATGATCCGATGACATGCAGGCTGCTGGCGGCAGCGCCTGTTATCATGGATGCCGAATACCTGCTTGATATAAAGCATGCAGGCTATCCCGAATGGATCAAAAAGTGGGATACAAGGCTTGAACACCTTCTTAACCTGGCAGATGACGAGGGTTATCATCTGTATGTCCTGTGCGGAGAAGAAGATCTTCATTTCGATTATGAGGAATATCTTGAATATAACCGTGAAAAAAAAGCAGAGCTGTGTATGCTGCGTCTTATTAACGATAAAGGTCTTACAGACCTGTTCAGGAACCGGCTGACGGATTATATACTTGAACATACCGCGGGCTGTGATTCGGATGCCGCTGTCAGGGTACTTATCAAAAAGCATGGTGATGAAGAAGAGTATTACAGATTATTACTTGGAATAAAGGCAGTAACATATGATAACCTGGATATCATCCTGCATAAAATGGGTGACAGACATACGCAGATGAAGGCTTATCTTATAGAGCAGTGCGGATCAGCCACAGATGAATTCTTTGATGATCTTATGTTATAAATAAAGCAGAACAAAAACAACAAAACTGAAAGGGATACCAGCATGAAAGAACAAAAAAACCTTATGGGTTGGCGGCCTGATATAAAGGTTGTCGACTGTACTCTTCGGGACGGAGGACTCGTGAATAATTTCTTCTTTACCGACGAATTCGTCAAGCAGCTCTATATAACCAATCTGAAGGCCGGAGTGGATTATATGGAAATGGGTTACAAGGCAAGCCGTGAACTGTTTGATGAGAGTAAATTCGGCAAATGGAAATTCTCGGATGATGAGGATATAAGAGCGGTTGTCGGTGATAACGATACCGACCTGAAAATATCCGTTATGGCTGATGTCGGACGCTGTGATTATAAAAATGATATACTTAAGAAGAGCGAAAGCCCTATAGATCTTATAAGGGTAGCGACCTATATAAATACGATACCTCAGGCGGTTGACATGATAGAGGATGCTACCGGCAAGGGTTATGAGACCACTGTAAATATCATGGCAATATCACAGGCACAGGAATCGGATGTACGTATTGCCCTGGATATGCTCGGTCAGACTCCCGTACAGTGCTTTTACATAGTAGACAGCTACGGATCCATATACCCCGAACAGATGACAAGAATAGCAGATCTGTATCTGGATATTGCTGCCAAGTACGGTAAAAAGGTCGGCATTCATGCACATAACAACCAGCAGCTTGCTTTCGCGAATACAATAGAAGCGGTAGGCTGCGGGGCTGATTATCTGGATGCTACATACTCGGGTATGGGGCGAGGCGCAGGCAACTGTTATATTGAATCGCTGATCGGTTTCCTGCATAATCCCAAGTATAACCTTTATCCTGTAATCAAATTTGTTGAAAAATATATCAATCCTCTCAGGGAAGAAGGAGTAACATGGGGGTATGACATGCAATACCTTTTTACCGGTCTCCTGAACAGACATCCCAAGGTGGCGATTGATTTCACCAAGGCAGGCAGAAAAGATCTTACAGAGCTCTACAACGAGGTTATCCTGCTTGATTAAAAGCGTTAACAAACGTATAATAATATTGATCTGTGAAGGAGAGAATTTATGAACAAGCTTAACATAGCCAAAGAATTATCAAACAATGCCTATCCCGGCAGGGGAATAATCATCGGAAAATCAAAGGACGGAAATAAAGCGGTAACAGCCTACTTTATCATGGGCCGAAGCTCCAATTCAAGAAACAGGGTATTTGTTGAAGACGGAGAAGGCATAAGAACCGAAGCCTTTGATCCCGCAAAGCTTGAGGATCCCTCTCTTATAATCTATGCACCCGTACGTGTTCTGGGTAACAAGACGATAGTTACCAACGGGGATCAGACAGATACCATATATGAGGGAATGGACAGACAGCTTACCTTTGAGCAGTCTTTAAGAAGCCGTGAGTTCGAGCCGGACGGTCCCAATTATACGCCAAGGATATCAGGCATAATGCATATAGAGAACGGTAAATATAATTACGCAATGTCTATTCTTAAGAGCAATAACGGTGATCCTTGCGCATGCAACAGATATACGTTCGCTTATGAGAATCCCGCAGCAGGTGAAGGACACTTTATACACACATACATGCAGGACGGAAATCCGCTTCCGAGCTTTGAAGGAGAACCCAAGCTTGTTGAAATAGACTGTGATATCGATGAATTCACCAAAACGGTATGGAATAATCTCAATGAAGATAACAAGGTATCCCTGTTTGTAAGATTTATTGATATAAATTCCGGAAAATATGAGACACGGATCGTAAATAAAAACAAATAGAAACAAATAGTAATATATTTAGGTATATTGTAAAGGAAGGATACAGAGATGAAAGAACTTGAACTGAAATACGGCTGCAACCCCAATCAGAAGCCGGCAAGGATATATGTTAATGACGGAAGGGATCTTCCCATAGAGGTTTTAAACGGCAAACCCGGATATATTAATTTCCTGGATGCATTCAATGGCTGGCAGCTTGTAAGGGAGCTTAAGGAAGCTACGGGATATCCTTCCGCAGCATCATTTAAGCATGTTTCACCTGCGGGAGCCGCTATCGGCAAACCGCTTGACGAAACCATGCGCAAGATATACTTTATCGACGATGATCTTGAGCTTTCACCAATAGCCTGTGCATATGCAAGAGCAAGGGGTGCCGACAGAATGTCTTCATATGGTGATTTCATCTCACTTTCCGATGTATGTGATGTCTCAGCCGCAAAGCTTATTAAAAAGGAATTCTCGGACGGGATAATTGCTCCCGGATACGAACCCGAAGCCCTTGAAATACTCAAGGAGAAAAAGAAGGGTGCATATACGATAATAAAGATCGACCCCGAATATGTTCCGGATCCGATAGAGCATAAGGAAGTATTCGGAATCACCTTCGAACAGGGAAGAAATAATGTTAAGATAGATGAATCTCTGCTTACAAATGTTGTAACCCAGAATAAGGATATACCTGAATCGGCAAAGCATGATATGATCATATCCCTTATCACTCTTAAGTATACTCAGTCCAATTCGGTATGCTTCGTTAAAGACGGACAGGCGATCGGCATAGGAGCAGGACAGCAGTCAAGAGTCCACTGTGTAAGGCTTGCCGGACAGAAGGCAGACAACTGGCTTCTGCGTCAGTGTCCCAAGGTAATGAACCTTCAGTTTGTGGACGGTATCAAGCGTGCCGACAGAGATAATGCCATAGATAATTATATCGGTGAAGCTTATATGGATGTTCTTAAGGATGGGGCATGGCAGAAGATATTCAAGGTAAAGCCGGAACGACTTACAGATGAGGAAAAACGCGAGTGGCTTGACCGCATGGACGATGTTGTTCTCGGCTCGGACGCTTTCTTCCCCTTCTATGACAGTATCGAAAGAGGCTATAAGAGCGGAGTTAAATATGTCGTTCAGCCTGGCGGTTCAATAAGGGATCAGGATGTTATCGACTGCTGTAATGAATACGGTATTGCAATGGTATGTAACGGTGTAAGGTTATTCCATCATTAATACAAAAGGAAAGTACATTAATGGGTCTTTCGGGTAGCAGTATTACAATTGCCATATTGTTTGCCGTTCTTTTGTTTTCAATTACAATATGTGAAGATCATCGGCATAAGAGCTCCAATGACGAGGGCCTGGGGAAGTTCCTCATTTTTTCAGGTGCTTACATGCTGGGGATCTTCAGTTATATTGTTATTTATCTGACCGGCAACAGATTTGAAAATCTTAAGTATGTATTTATTCTGATCGTATGGTTTGCGTATTGTGCCGTGCTTGCATCAATGATCATTCAGTCTATGTACATATTCGGCATTGATAAGCTGTGGATCAAGAACTGTACCGCATGTATCTGTTATTATTCTCTTTTTTCTGTATTTATCGAGCTTTTCTTTAACAGATTCAGCTTCATTTCCAACGAAAGCGGATTGGATTTTATGCCGGGGGTCATCCCCAGAGCATTGTATTTCGGTTTCCCGATCATTGCATACTATGTCTGTATGTTCTATATGCTTTTTAATTATCATTCCACATATAAAAAAGCACGTGAAAAACACCTTTTAAAGCTTACTTCATATGCCATTATCCCATCGTTGGCGGGTCTCCTTATAGAAACAGCCTTCCATGTGTTTTTCTACCTGAATTATCCTGTTTTCTTTATTCTCATGGTAATATCATATAAGCTTATGAGCGATATTCATCTGAAGTACAGAAGCTTTGTGATGAAAAAGGAGGATTTTGATTATATTCTTGCCGCAGATAAAACCGATGTGGTTTTTATCTGCGATGATGAACAGAAGGTTATATATCAGAACAAGGCTGCCGGTATCAATTCCCAAATGTTTAAAGATATCTATATCGGCAGAACACTTAATGATATCTTCATAATCGACAGGGATGTACAGCGCGCAATGAGATCCAAGGAGGCAAGAAACGGCCTTATGGTTCCTGCGATATATCCGCTGACAAACAGAAACATAGTAATGAGCGTGGAATATATTTATGACTGTGTTGATGAGATCCTGTGCAGCATAATAACAATTCCCAATTATGAAGTGGCTCTTGATAAAAATACATTTGTGGATTCTATATCCGTTAAGGATTCCTCCTTGGATACTTCAGCCAATCAACAGCTTAAGCAGGTCCATAAAGAAGATATTCCGGTAACAGATAAGGATAAAATGCCTGTCGATGTTAATTCCAACATTCTTCTGGTGGATGATGATCTTAACAAGCTAAGCCTGTATGAAAAGTATTTCAAAACATATAATATAAAGATAAACAGAGCCGCAAGCGGAAGAGCAGCTCTTTCAAAGATGCTGGAGCCATGCTATGACGCTGTATTTATTGCCTATGATATGGAAAGGCTTAACGGAGTAGAGACTGCCAAAAGGATCAGAAGCATGGGTGGTGAATACTATAATGATGTACCGATAATCTTCATACTGGATTGTCCTGTGGCAAGTGTTTATAAGGATCTGCTCGAGGTCAGCTTCAATGATTTCCTGGAGATGCCCATAAATTCACGTAAGCTTAATACGATAATGACCAGATGGCTGTGGAGACGTTATGCTATCACGGACAGAGAGGATTACGATTCGGTCGGCCTTCGTATTGCAAGATTCATGGATAATCTTGAGCAGCTTTGTTCTGACTGTCAAAAAGCTTGTGCAGATCAGAAATGGGATTATATAGGATTTATGCTTAAAGGAATGAAGCGCCTGTGCGGAAAGCTTGAAGAAAAATCGCTTACCAGCGCCTGCGATTCACTCCTTGATCTGTATATGAATAAACGTTACGATGAAATGCCATTCATGCTCACATCCTTCTATGACGAACTGGAATCCATAAGAGACAGCGGAAATGTAAGCATTAAGTATTAACAGCTGTAGTTGGTATTACCCGGGAGGTATTACTCGAGAGTTGTTAATCGGGAACATGGGCGTTAAGTTTTCGGAATGCTGTTGACAACATCAGTTTAATCCTGTTAAGCTGATTAACCTCACTTGCTCCCGGATCATAGTCAATTGCCACTATGTTTGAATCCGGATAATGTCTTCTTAATTCCTTGATCACACCCTTGCCGACAACATGATTGGGAAGACAGCCAAAGGGCTGAGTACATACGATATTGTTTACACCCGCATGTATGAGTTCTATCATTTCGCCTGTAAGGAACCATCCCTCACCTGTCTGATTACCAATTGAAACAATATCCTTCGCATAATCAACAAGCTTGAAAATACTTACGGGCGGAGCGAAATGTTTGCTCTCAGCCAATGCCTTACCGGCCGCGCTTCTTAAGAAATCCACGAATCGTATTCCGGCGGTAGAAAGATATGCACTGCTTTTCTTCTTTCCAAGATGCTCTGCCTTAAATACCTGATCATAGAAGCAGTACTGGAAGAAGTCCAGAAGATCGGGAACAACGGCTTCCGCTCCTTCTGATTCTATAAGACCAACCAGATCATTATTCGCAGTGGGAGAGTACTTAACAAGTATTTCACCCACAACACCTACACGAGGCTTAAGCATGCCTTCATCAATCGGGATTGAATCAAAGTCCCTCACTATTTCACGGCACATTTCATTAAATTCCCTGAAGCTCTGGTATTTACGAATAACGAACTCCTGACATCTTTTAACCCATTTATCATGAATCTCATCTGATGTACCGGGTTCTAATTCATAGGGTCTCATTCTGTAGAGACATCTCATGAAGAGATCACCGAATATAGCTGCATAAGCAAGACGTCTTACCAGCTTTAGATTGATCTTAAAGCCGGGATTTGATTCTATCTTCGAAAGATTAAGCGAAATTACCGGAATATGCTCATATCCGGCATTTCTGAGTGCCCTTCTTATAAAGGCTATATAATTGGTGGCACGGCATCCGCCTCCGGTCTGAGTCATAATAACAGCAAGGCGCTCCGTATCATATTTACCTGACAGTATTGCATCCATCAGCTGTCCGACTACAATAAGGGACGGATAACACGCGTCATTATTTACATATTTAAGTCCTACATCAATAGCTTCCTTATTTGAGTTATCCGGTATAACAAGATTATAACCGCATGAATTAAATGCCTTTTCCAGTATGTCGAAATGGATGGGAGACATATTGGGACAGAGTATGGTATAGTTCTTAGCCATTTCCTCTGTGAATAACACACGGTTGTATGCTGATGACTTAACCTCACGTTTCTCGCCGAGCTTCTTTTTTAATTTTATAGCGCTTATAAGAGAACGTATCCTTATTCTGGCAGCGCCGAGATTGTTTACCTCATCTATCTTTAGACAGGTATATATCTTTCCGGAATCTGTAAGTATATCGCTCACCTGATCGGTGGTAACCGCATCCAGACCGCAGCCGAATGAATTAAGCTGCACCAGATCGATATCGTCTCTTGTTTTCACATAGTTGGCTGCTGCATACAGCCTTGAATGGTACATCCACTGATCAGATACGAGCAGGGGACGCTCACAGGGATTTAAATGTGAGACAGAATCCTCTGTAAGAACTGCCATGCCGTATGAATTGATCATCTCCGGTATACCATGGTTGATCTCAGGATCAACGTGATACGGACGACCGGCAAGAACTATTCCATGACAGTTGTTCTCTTTTAAATACTGAAGAGTTTTTTCGCCCTTTCTGTAAATATCGTCCCTTATTCTCTCCATTTCCTCCCAGCCTGCTTTTGCGGCTTCATATACCTCATCACTGGGTATGTCGGGGAAACAGTTTATAAGCTCATTGGATGCTATCCTTAAGCTCTCAAAGCTTAAGAACGGATTATGGAAACGTATATCCCCATGGATTATCTCATCCATATTGTTTCGTATATTTTCGCTGTATGAAGTAACTATGGGGCAGTTATAATGATTATTCGACTCCGGCTGCTCATTTCGCTCATAGTAAATAGCAGGATAGAAGATATATTTAATCCCCTGTTTTATCAGCCATTCCACATGACCATGCGCAAGCTTGGCAGGGTAGCATTCGGATTCGCTGGGGATTGATTCTATTCCAAGTTCATATATCTTATGAGAAGATCTCGGAGACAATATCACTCGATACTTTAATTTTGTGAAGAAGGTAAACCAGAACGGATAGTTCTCATACATATTGAGAACACGTGGTATTCCAACCACACCGCGTTCTGCATCCGTTATTTCCAGGGGCTCGTATCCAAAAACCTTGCGCTCTTTATATTCAAAGAGGTTGGGCAGATTATTTTCGTTTTTCTGTTTTCCCAAACCACGTTCACAACGGTTTCCGGAAATATACTGACGGCCTCCGCTGAACTTATTTATTGTAAGACGGCAGTTATTGGTGCAGCCTTTGCACTTTGCCATTGTGGTAGTGAATTCAAGAGCATTGATCTTATTTATGGAAAGCATGGTGGTGCTCTTAACATCCTCGTAGCGTTCCCTGGCTATAAGAGCCGCGCCGAAAGCACCCATTATTCCTGCAATATCCGGACGGATCGCTTCGCATCCTGCGATTTTCTCAAAACTCCTTAAAACAGCATCATTATAGAAGGTTCCGCCCTGAACAACGATCTTCTTACCAAGTGAAGCGGCATCTGATACCTTTATTACTTTAAACAACGCATTCTTGATCACTGAATATGCAAGACCTGCTGAAATATCCGATACGGAAGCCCCTTCCTTCTGAGCCTGTTTTACCTTTGAATTCATGAATACGGTACAGCGTGTTCCAAGATCAATGGGATGCTCGGCAAAGAGAGCCTCCTTTGCGAATTCCGTAACAGAATAATTAAGCGATTTGGCGAAGGTCTCTATGAAGGAACCGCATCCGGAGCTGCAGGCTTCATTAAGAAGCACCGAATCAACGGTTCTGTTCTTTATCTTAATACATTTCATATCCTGACCGCCGATATCAAGGATACAGTCAACCTCCGGTTCAAAGAAAGCGGCAGCATAGTAGTGGGCAACTGTCTCAACCTCTCCGTCATCAAGCATCAGCGCAGCCTTTATAAGCGCTTCTCCGTACCCCGTAGAACAGGAGTGAACTATCTTTGCACCATGCGGAAGCTGCTCATATATCTCCTTAACGGCGCGTATTGTCGTTGCAAGGGGATTCCCGTTGTTATTACTGTAAAATGAATATAGCAGTGAACCGTCCTCCGAAACGAGAGCGGCTTTGGTTGTTGTAGAACCTGCATCTATACCAAGGAAACAGTTACCCTTATAATCTTTAAGCTCTGCAGTGGTTACACAGTGAGCGTTATGCCGGTCTTCAAAAGCATTATATTCTTCTAAAGAAGCGAACAGAGGCTCCATTCTGGCCACCTCGAATTCCATGTGTATATCTGAATTAAGCCTGTTATCAAGTGAACTGAGCAACAGGCTGTTTTCTTCCTTATAATTCAGCGCTGAACCTATAGCGGCAAAAAGATGGGAATTGTCAGGTTCGATCGCATGTTCCTCATCAAGCTTAAGAGTACGTACGAAGGCTGCCTTAAGCTCGGAAAGGAAATGAAGAGGTCCTCCAAGGAAGGCAACATGGCCTCTTATGGGTTTACCGCAGGCAAGACCTGAAATAGTCTGATTTACCACAGCCTGAAATATGGATGCGGCAAGATCTTCTCTGGTAGCGCCTTCGTTTATAAGCGGCTGTATATCCGATTTGGCAAACACACCGCAGCGGGCCGCTATGGTATATAAAGATTTATAGCTCTTCGCATATTCATTAAGACCTGACGCATCAGTCTGAAGAAGGGAAGCCATCTGGTCTATAAATGAGCCTGTACCTCCGGCACAGATACCGTTCATGCGCTGCTCGACATTACCACCCTCGAAATATATTATCTTGGCATCTTCACCACCAAGCTCGATCGCAACATCTACTTTGGAGCTGTAATCCTTAAGAGCAGTTGATACGGCTATAACCTCCTGTACGAAGGGTATTTCGAGATGATTGGCAAGTGTCAGTCCTCCTGAGCCCGTGATCATCGGATGTACCTTAATATCTCCAAGCTGTGCCAGCGCATCCGAAACAAGCACTTTAAGCGTTTCGCGGATATTGGCATAGTGCCGTCTGTAGTCTGAAAAAAGAATATTATGATCACTGTCAAGTACCGCCACCTTGACGGTCGTTGAACCTATATCTATTCCCAGAGTGTAGAGTTCTGAAGTCTTTACTGTTTTTGTTTTGGTTTCCTTATTACTTATATCTCTTTTGCTGCTCATAAACTGTCTTAAGTCCCTCGGGTATCACATGCGATACGTTTGAATATCTTTTTTAAGCACACTTTGGAAATTCTACTACATTTATCGGAAAATTTCAAGGAGGAGGGAGGGGACCAGGGGACGGCGGGGACCCTCCCCATTTACATTTTATCTTCAAAATGCTAAACTAATACACAAATATCAGAAAGCGGTGTACGTTATGAATAACTTCCTAAATAAACTCGAACGGCGTTTCGGCAGATATGCCATAAGTAATCTTGCAAAATATATAATCGGCGGCTATATTCTGGGCTATGCAATAATGATCGTAGGCATGATGACCAAGTCCAATCTTCTCGGAATTATTTCACTGGATCCGTACAAGATATTGCATTTTCAGATATGGCGTCTTGTAACATGGATTATAGTTCCCCCGCAGTCAATCGATATATTTACTATAATAATGCTTATGCTGTATTATTCGCTCAGCTCTTCCCTCGAAAGGACATGGGGGGCATTCAGGTTTAATCTGTATATTTTTTCAGGCATGCTGTTTACGGTCATAGGTGCCTTCATTCTGTATGTTATCTGTTATTTCGGCGGGGCACAGATGGAGAACATAGGATATATCATATCTCTTGCGTTCAGTACCTACTATGTAAATATGTCGATATTTCTGGCTTTTGCTGCCGAATATCCGGATATGCAGCTTTTGTTTATGTTCATTATCCCCATAAAGATAAAATGGCTCGCGATAGCAGATGTCATACTGCTTGTATATACGATGCTTACAAACGGTATTTCGGTAGCGATCGCCATAATTGCATCTCTGCTTAACTTTATAATTTTCTTCCTTGGAACAAGAAACTACAGACGTGTTTCGCCGTCGGAAATACACAGGCGGCAGACCTTTAAGCATGAGGTAAGGCGAACCAATACCGTTACCAAACATAAGTGTGCGATCTGCGGACGTACAGAGAAGGACGGCGATAATCTTGAGTTCCGTTTCTGCTCAAAGTGCAACGGAAATTACGAGTACTGCCAGGATCACCTTTTCACTCATACACATGTCAAATAGGAATTCAGAACAGCACGGAGCTGAAGAGAGTAAAATAAACCCATGGATGAACAGCAATTCAGAAAAACCATTATACAGTTAAGGGCATTGGCCAAAAGCCAGGGCGAGACAATATCCAAGGAACAGGTTCACAGCCGGTTCCTTCCCCTTAATGTTACCGAAGGGCAGTTCCTTCTTATCTACAAATATCTTAATGATGAGAAGGTTACGCTGTATGAAACAGAGGATGAACGACTGCAGGATACAGGCAGCCTTACATCAGATACGGAAAATAATGAAAAAAGAGTCAGAGCGGATGATACCGACAATGAATATCTGAAAATGTATATTGAAGAATTGAATTCAATGGATATTCCGGATGAAGCCGAAAGAGTAAAGCTTATTGAATCGGTGCTTAAGGACAGGGACACCGCAGTGAAGGTTCTTCCTACGCTGTACCTTAATAATGTCGTTGATGTTGCAAGACTTTATTCGGGACAGGGCGTAGCCGTTGAGGATCTTATCGGTGAAGGAAACATAGGTATACTGACTGCCGCCAATATGCTTGATATGTGTGAAACAGTAGCGGAAGTGGACGAATTCATAATGAAGATGATCATGGATTCCATGGAATCGCTGGTCATGGAATCCCTTAGTGATGATGAGTTCGATCTTAAGGTTGCGGAGCGCGTTAATGACCTTAACGACAAGGCAAAAGAAATGGCAGAAGAGCTGGAACGGCTCGTGACTGTTGAAGACCTTGTAAAGGAACTTGAAACAGATGAGGAATATATCAGGGAAACCATCAGGCTTTCCGGAAATGCCATTGAATATATAAAACAATAAAACTTTCAAAATAGACCCATAAAATTATTATGGATAATACGTATCATCATAAGAACAGGAAGGAGAGCTTGTAAATGAGCTTTGAAAATGTAAAGAAACTTGACGCATATGAAGCCTTAAAGGAGGAAAGGCTTAAGGATCTTAAGTCGGACGGATGTATATTAAGACATAAGAAATCGGGAGCAAAGATTTGTCTTATTTCAAATGATGATGATAACAAGGTCTTCTATATCGGCTTTAAAACTCCTGCGAAGGACAGTACCGGTGTACAGCACATAATGGAGCATTCCGTGCTTTGCGGTTCGAAGAAGTATCCGGCTAAGGATCCTTTCGTTGAACTGGTGAAGGGTTCCCTTAATACCTTTCTTAACGCAATGACATACCCTGACAAGACCGTATATCCCGTGGCAAGCTGCAATGACAAGGATTTCGCCAATCTTATGGATGTTTACCTTGATGCGGTGTTTAATCCCAATGTATATGATAGGCCGCAGATATTCAAGCAGGAAGGCTGGCATTACGAGCTTAAGGATAAGGATGATCCGATCAGTATTAACGGTGTTGTATACAACGAAATGAAGGGAGTATTCTCATCTCCCGATGATATGCTTGACAGAGAGATATTCAATTCTCTTTTCCCCGATACCGAGTATTCCAACGAGTCAGGCGGCGATCCTGAATTCATTCCGACTCTTACCTATGAAAGGTTTATTGATTTTCATAAAGAGTTCTATCATCCGTCCAACAGTTATATTTATCTTTACGGAAATATGGATATGGCTGAACGGCTTGAATATATCGACAGGGATTATCTCTCACATTATGAGCATATAGATATTGACAGCAGCATAGGCCTGCAGAAGCCCTTTAATGAGCCGGTACGCGTTAACAGAAAGTATTCTATAACAAATGATGAACCGGTAGAAGAAAACACCTACCTCTCATATAACACCGTAGTAGATACAAGCCTGAACAGAGAGCTTTACATCGCATTCCAGATCCTCGAGTATACACTGCTTCTTGCGCCCGGCGCAGTACTTAAGCAGGCACTGCTTGACAAGGGAATTGGTAAGGATATACAAAGCACATATGAGAACGGAATCTATCAGCCCTATTTTTCCGTAATATCAAAGAATACGGATGCAGACAGGCTTGAGGAATTCCTTGATACGATAAAGACTGTATTAAACGATGCCGCCACCAACGGACTTGACAAGAAATCGCTTCTTGCAGGCTTAAATGTTATGGAATTCAGGTACAGGGAGGCGGATTTCGGATCATATCCCAAGGGACTTATGTATGGGCTTCAGGCGCTTGACAGCTGGCTTTACGATGATAAAGAACCTTTCATGCATATAGAAGCCAATGACACATTTGCGCTTCTGAGGGAGAAGGTTGATACCGATTACTTCGAGAACCTTATAAGAGAATATCTTCTTGACAATAAGCACAGCTCGATAGTGGTTCTTGAGCCCGAACGAGGGATGACAGCCGCGATGGATAAGGAACTTGGTGACAGGCTTGCCGGATATAAGGACTCCCTTTCTAAGGACGAGCTTGAGGCACTTGTGGAAGACACGCAGGCTCTGCTTAAATATCAGGAGGAACCAAGTACCAAAGAAGAGCTTGAAACCATTCCTCTGCTTGAGATCTCCGATATCAGAAAGGAAGCGCTTCCGTTTGAATACAACATAGATTATGTCGGTGCTACGACTGTACTTACGCATGACATTTACACAAACGGTATCGGCTATCTTACGCTTGGATTTGATATCCGCAATCTTCCGGATGAACTCATTCCATATATAGGCATATACAGGAATATTTTCTCATATGTCAGCACTGCGTCTCACACTTATGCAGATCTTGCAAGCGAGATAAATCTTAATACCGGCGGAATCACATCGGGAGTAAACTGCTATACGGATGCCAATGACGTCAACCGGTACAGGATAATGTATGAGGTCAAGACCAAGGTTCTGTATGATAATCTTCCGTTTGCATTTGAAATAATAAATGAGATCATAAATACCTCCGATCTTGATGATGACAAGAGGCTTCTCGAAATACTTAATATGTTAAAGTCAAGGCTTCAGGCAACCATGATATCATCGGGACATTCCGTAGCAGTAGTAAGGGCGATGTCTGCTTGTTCGGAAACCGCAGCACTTACAGAGAAGACCAGCGGGCTTGAGTTCTACAGATTCCTTGACAGGCTCTTAAATGATTACGAAAATATGAAAACGGAATTTAAGAGCAGTCTTAAGAGATTCGTGAAAACAGTGTTCAGGCCGGAAAATCTGTTTGTAGATTATATTGCGGAACAAAGCCAGTATGAAAGACTTATGATACTGACTGAAGGCTTTAAGAAAAAGCTTTATACCTATCCGATTTCCAATAAAGCCTATGAGATCAGGCTTAATAAGGGAAAAGAAGGCTACAAAACCGGCGGCAAGGTTCAGTACGTGGCAACAGCAGGTAATTTCATAAGGCACGGTTATCCTTATACGGGAGCACTCAAGGTTCTGAGAGTGATAATGAGTTATGATTATCTTTGGATAAATGTAAGGGTTAAGGGCGGTGCATACGGATGCATGAATTCATATTCAAGAACCGGAGATACATACCTTACCTCATACAGAGATCCCAATCTCAGGGATACTCTCGAAATATATAAAGGTGCCGCTGAATATATCAGGAATTTCGATCCCGATGACAGAGATATGACGAAGTATATAATCGGAGCGATTTCGGATATGGATATCCCGCTTACGCCTAAAGCAAAGGGATTAAGATCAATGAGCGCATATCTTTCACAGGACAGTTATGAAAATGTACAGAAAGAACGCGATGAGGTTCTCTCTGCCGACAAGGACGCAATAAGGAAACTGGCCGATTATGTGGATTCGGTTGTAAAGGAAGAAAACATCTGTGTACTTGGCGGTGAAGAAACCGTGGAAAAAGAAGCAGGACTCTTTGATAAGGTCGAAACTCTTTTATAGTTACGAGGATATATTATAATCCGGAAACAATACCAACAGATCAGCTCAAAGGAGGGGTACAAATGAAGAAGAAACTTTATACCGTTATTGCAATAATGACTGCAGCTGCTCTTGCAGGCTGTGGAAGCAGCAAGAGCGAATCAGCCTCAACGTATGCAGCAGACGGTGATTACAATTCATACGCCAAAGCCGCATCGGCTCCTGAAGCAGAAGAATACTATGATGAATATGCAGATTATGATCGTGAGTATCCCAGTGAGCAGATGGCAATGGAGTCGACCGCAGATACTGCAGCCATGGGAAAAGTAACTGCCTCAGACGGAGCCGAAGCAGATCCGATAACCGAGGAAGATGTGGAAAGCGCCGCATCCGAAAAGGTTAACCGTATGCTCATAAAGAATGTCTATATGGAGGTTGAATCCGAAAATGTAGACGTTATGGTAAAGAATGTAGAGAAGAGAGTGGACGCACTTGGCGGATATATTGAGAGCAATAATATAAACAATACCAAGTACTCGAACTCAGAAAGAAAGACGGCTACGATCGTCGCCCGCGTTCCGGTGGACAAGCTTGACAGCTTCGTAAATGAGGTAGAGGGCCAGTCAAATCTGCTTAACAAGAATACCAATGCAGAAGACGTAACCTTAAGATACGTCGATACAAAGGCCAAGCTTGAAAGCTATGAAACAGAATATGAGAGACTGAACGAGTTGCTTAAACAGGCAGATGACCTTGATACTATTATTGCACTCGAAGCAAGACTTTCCGAGGTTCGTTATCAGATCGAGTCCTACGGTTCACAGCTTAAGGCAATGAAGAATCAGGCTACATACAGCACCGTCACTATGAACATAACCCAGGTTATCGAGTATACTCCCGTAGTTGTGGAAGAGAAAACACGTTTGGAGAGAATGCGCGACGGATTCATCTCGAACTGCAAGAGAGTATGGAACGGTCTGCTTGATTTCAGTGTGGGTCTTGTTGTGGCACTTCCGGTACTGCTTGTATGGGTTGCCGTGATCGCAGTGATCGTGATAATCATAAGGCTTATAATCAAAGGCTTCAGAAAGAAACATCCCAAAAAGCAGAAACCTGTAAAGCAGCCCAATCCTGCTTCACTTGTCGGCAAACCGGGTACTCAGCCGGGACCGGCCACCCGTCCTGATCAGATTGTCCCGGGTGATAATGATACAAAAACAAATTAATATACATCCGGATAACAAACTGCGATCAAAAATACAGTAAAAGAAAACAATGACAGAGAAGATTGAGAAAAAATCAGGCTTTGCTGCGATAATAGGGCGTCCCAATGTCGGCAAATCTACTCTTATGAACCGTATTATAGGGCAGAAGATAGCCATAACGAGCAGCAAGCCACAGACAACCAGAAACCGTATACAGACGGTGTATACTTCCGAAAAGGGACAGATAGTTTTCCTTGATACACCCGGAATACACAAGGCCAAAAACAGACTGGGTGAATATATGGTAAAGTCCGTGAATATGGCCATTAAGGATGTGGATGTAATACTCTGGCTGGTAGATGCCTCACATAAGATCGGTCCTACAGACAGGAGCATATCCGAAAAGCTTAAAGGGATCAACATCCCCATCATTCTTGTCATCAATAAGATTGATACAGTAAGCAGAGATGAGCTGTTTTCGATCACGGATACGCTCAAGGAATTATGCGATTATTCGGAACTGGTACCTGTCAGCGCCATAAAGGGTGATAATACCGATACACTGATCGAGCAGATTTTCAAATATCTGCCTTACGGCCAGCCCTTTTATGATGAAGACACCGTAACTGACCAGCCGGTCAAACAGATAACCGCCGAGCTTATAAGAGAGAAGGCGCTTAAATGCTTGGATGAAGAGATCCCGCACGGTATTGCAGTAACTGTTGAACGCATGAACTTTGATAAAGATATCGTTCATGTTGATGCGACAATAATATGTGAAAAGGACTCACATAAAGGAATAATCATAGGGAAACAGGGGCAGATGCTTAAGAAAATAGGCTCTGCCGCAAGGTATGAAATAGAACGGCTGGTTGAGAGCAGGGTGAATCTTAAACTTTGGGTAAAGGTAAAGAAGGACTGGCGTGATTCGGATGTTTTGCTTAAGAACTTCGGATATGACAGCAAAATGCTTAACGATAACGATACTGTCTGAAGAACGCCCGTGGTACGAAAGCCCACGGTGGAAACGGTAAACAGAGATGCGTGAATATGTAATTGCGACGGGAATGGTCTTAGAGGCCACTCCCGTCAATGATTATGACAGAAGAACAGTGATACTTACAAAGGAATTCGGCAAGATCACGGCTTTCGGAAAGGGAGCAAGAAAGCCCGGGAACAAGCTGCTTGCGGTGACTAATCCGTTTGTATTCGGTGAATTTAAGCTGTATGAAGGAAAGAATGCCTATACACTTATCGATGCTGAGATATCCTGTTATTTTGAAGAGCTCCGCACGGATTATGAAAGTGCATATATGGGGATGTATTTTCTTGAATATGCTTCTTTTTATACAAGAGAGAACAATGACGAGCTGATGATGCTTAAGCTTCTCTTTCAGTCGGTAAGAGCCCTTACTAAACCTGCCATTGACAACAGACTTGTAAGAGCCGTATATGAGATAAAAACGGTAGCGGTAAACGGCGAATATCCCGGAATTCCTACAGGCAGGAGCTTCCTTCCCGGAACACTCAGGGCTCTTGATCACATTATCAATTCATCCATTGAGCGCCTGTTTTCATTCACGGTAAACGATGATATTCTCAACGAACTTCTCTACCTCGGCACCCTTTATAGGAAACGTGTCGTTGACAGACCGTTTAAATCACTTGAAATTATTGATTTTGTCGGTTGAAATTACGGCTCCCGTTTGCTATCATGTTAAATATTCAGGGAACTATTCATGGAATATGGAAGTGATATTTTGACCGATTACACATTTTCATTCACAAAAAAAATCATAAATCTCACAAAGGTATTAATTCTCCTGCTTATAATGTCTTTATTTACGGGCTGCGGAAATAAAGAAGAAGAGTTCGCAGAAACAGCGGTCATCATAAACGCCAAAGGCATAGTGACCAATGAGATAGTCGAACCCTTCGACAAATCTTATTATGATGAGAACGAATTAAGAGACATTATCGATAAAGAGCTTACAGGTTACTGCCGCAGTATCGATGACGAAAACGCATGCAAGCTGGATTCGCTGAGCGTTCGTGAAGGAGTGGCAACAGCTAAGATCGAGTTCTCGGACTATAATGCTTATGCTGGTTTTAATGAAGTGGATTTCTTCTACGGAACCATAAATGAAGCGGTAGAAAAGGGTTATTCAACCGATGTTACCATGAAAAGCGCCGATGATGATTCGACCATAAGCAGATATGAATTTGAAGCCCTCGGAGATAACAGGATGGTAGTAGTGAGTGAGCCGGTTCTTGTTAAGTTACCCGGGAAGATCGCATATACGACTGCCAATATCGACCTTATAGATAAAAGCAGCGCAAGAATGGCTTCCGATTCTGTCGGAGTCGGATATATTGTATTAAAATGATATAAGACCGTCTCAATGAGCCGGTTTAATATACATCCAAAAGAAAGAGGATATAAAGATGGAAAAATCAATGGATAAGATCGTAGCTCTGGCAAAAAACAGAGGCTTTGTTCATCCCGGATCCGAAATATACGGGGGGCTTGCGAACACATGGGATTACGGAGTACTCGGCGTAGAGCTGAAAAACAATGTAAAGAAGGCATGGTGGCAGAAATTCATTCAGGAGAATCCATATAATGTCGGAATTGACTGTGCGATCCTTATGAATCCACAGACATGGATAGCATCGGGGCATCTGGGAAGCTTCTCCGATCCGCTCATGGACTGCAAGGCATGTCACGAAAGATTCCGTGCAGACCAGCTTATTGAGAATTACTGCGCTGACAAAGGCATAGCTCTTGATTCGAGTGTTGACGGGTGGAGCAATGAGAAAATGAAGGAATTCGTTGATGAAAACAAGATTCCTTGTCCTTCATGCGGGAAGAATGATTTCACGGATATAAGGCAGTTCAATCTTATGTTCAAGACCTTCCAGGGTGTTACAGAGGACGCAAAGAACACAGTATATCTCCGTCCCGAAACAGCCCAGGGTATATTTGTTAACTTTAAGAACGTGCAGCGTACCTCAAGGAAGAAGGTACCTTTCGGTATCGGTCAGATAGGAAAGAGCTTCCGTAACGAGATCACACCCGGGAATTTCACATTCAGGACAAGAGAATTCGAACAGATGGAGCTTGAGTTCTTCTGTAAACCGGGAACACAGACCGAGTGGTTCGGATACTGGAGGGAATTCTGTTACAAGTGGCTGCTTTCTCTTGGTATAAAGGAAGAGAACTTAAGGCTTCGCGATCATGATCCGGAGGAGCTTTCATTCTACAGCGATCATACAACCGATATTGAATACGCATTCCCGTTTACCGACTGGGGCGAGCTGTGGGGTATTGCCTCACGTACAGATTACGACCTTACACAGCATCAGAACACGAGCCATGAATCGATGGAGTACTTTGATGACGAAACAAATGAGAAGTATATTCCTTATGTTGTTGAGCCTTCACTTGGAGCAGACAGAGTAGTGCTTGCTTTCCTGTGTGAAGCATATGATGAAGAAGTCCTTGATGCGGAAAGAAATGATGTTCGTACAGTTCTTCGTTTCCATCCGGCATTGGCTCCCGTCAAGATCGGTGTACTGCCTCTGTCCAAAAAGCTTAACGATGGTGCTGAAAAGATATATGCCGAGCTCTGCAGGAAATATAACTGTGAATTCGATGACAGAGGAAATATCGGCAAGAGATACAGAAGACAGGATGAGATCGGAACTCCTTTCTGCGTAACCTATGACTTTGACTCGGAAAATGACGGAGCCGTGACGGTACGCGACAGGGATACAATGGAACAGGAAAGAGTAAAGATAGAGGATCTCGGAAGATATTTCGAAGATAAATTCACATTTTAATCCAATCATCTGATACAAATAGACAAGAATATATGACAGAAGCCTGTAAATTGTTGCAGGTTTCTGTTTTTTTGTTCAATATATATGTATTTTTTGTCATTTTTTTGTTATAATGTTATTAAATTTTATATAGGATGATGGTAAAGAAGTGTTCAGACTTATCAATCATATAAATATTAAACGTATTTTATATTGCATGACCGCAATATGGATGCTTGTTTCAAGCATCCTTGTTTGCTGTTGCGCAGCATACGGAGCAACTGATAACAGTCTTAAAGCCGTTTCGGTTGCATATTTTTATGATAAGGATTATTTCGGCGATAAGTATGACACTCCCGACAAGGAAGGCTTCGGATATAAGTATCTTCAGGCAATAGGCAATTTTTCGGGATGGGAGTACCGTTATGTTTACGGTGATTACGATACTCTTCTTGAGCAGTTTATGCTGGGAAGGATCGATCTTATGCCTGCCATGCCCCGTGATTTCGATCAGGAAGCAT
Source organism: Lachnospiraceae bacterium (assembly GCA_024691125.1). Classification (GTDB taxonomy): domain Bacteria; phylum Bacillota; class Clostridia; order Lachnospirales; family Lachnospiraceae; genus UBA2868. The sequence continues at coordinate 37,839 of JAILNV010000133.1, forward strand.
TCTATGAGAAGCTCATTTCGGAAGCCAAGAACGAAGAAGCAAAGAGGGAAATAGAAAAAAGCAAGATATCCGTACTGTATCCGAACCAGCCCATGAATACGGTTGATTATTATCTGTGTATTCCCGCAGAAATGAATAACGAGAGCTTTTCTGTTGTGTCTCTTGCCGGTAAAAAGATTGCCGTACCTTCACAGATCTATCCATATACCGGTGAATGGCTCAGAAAGCTCGGACTCAAATGCGATATCATTGAATACGAAAATGATGCTGCCTGTATAAACGCTGTCAACCGTGGTGATGCCGTAGCGGCAATCGGGGAGACGGGGATGGCTGAATCCGGACTTGTTATAGGACGCAAGGTCGGAAGTATGGATTTCTATCTCGGAGTCAGCAGCTCCAGCAGATATCTTTTGAAGGATATTAATAATGCCCTGGAAACCATGGGCGCGGCAACGGACGGTTTCCTTCAGACGCTGACAAGTTCGTATAATTCATCCGGAAAGCTTGATACGAATTTAAGTCCCGGAGAACGTCAGTGGCTGTCGGAACATAAAACACTTAAGGTGGGTGTATTATCTGATTTTCAGCCGTTCTGTTCGATCAATCCCGAAACAGGTGAAACATCCGGGTTTATTTACGAAGCCATTTCAGATATTCTTTTCAATGTGGGTGTCGAACCGGATGTCAAATATACACACTACGATTCCTACAGTGACCTGCTCGCAGCGCTTGACAGCGGCGAAGTGGATGTGATATTTCCCGTGACCACATACTTAAGCCAAAGTGAAACCAACAACTATATCTTTACCCAAAGTATAGCCGTGAGTAATGTCATGCTTGTATATAAGGGTGAATTCTCAGACGGTGTATTTGCTACCGTGGCTTATCCGAAGGGCAGTATAGAAGAGTATTATGATGTCGTTAATTATTCAAACAGCTCTTTATATGAGTACGATACGCCTTATGAATGTATTGATGCTGTGATCAGCGAAGAAGTAAACTGCACGATAGTACGCGATAACATTTCGGAATCTTATATACGTGATACATCCAGAAACAACAAGCTCAATGTCATCCCTCTTCCGGAAAAACTTGAAATGGGACTCGGTGTAAAGAGGGGCAATACTCAGCTCTACACTCTTATTTGCCGTGCCGTAAGCCTTACGCTTCAGGGACGTGAACTGACCGATCTTTCTCTCAACTCCTCGTCAAAAGCAGAAGAGAGCAGAAAAGGCGGGATACTTAACTATCTCAAATCAGGCATACTTATTTTCCTTATCGTTACCTCGGTCCTTGCAGTTCTCAGCATCATACTGGCAACAATGCTGAGCAGGGTTATCCACACAAACAGAGAAATGAAACGCGCCAACAGCGAGATCAAGGGCGTAGCAAAGCTTCAGCAGCAGAATTTCGATATCATAAGCATACTTACAAGAGACTATTCTTCTGTGTTTAAGATCAATCTCGAAACAGATGACATGGAGGTTTACAGGATCGACAGCTTTGCGGCAGAGCCCAAGTATGCGTCAATGCTTTCACGTGGAGCGAAGTATACCGATTTCTTCAATCAGTATGTCAGGGATTTCGTTTTCGAGGATGATAAGCCCAAGATGTATGATGAGATAGGTGTGTCGGTAATACGCCGTAAGCTTAAGCAGCGTAATTCATATGCCGTAAGATTCCGCCGACTGATGGAAAAAGGCTCGCCGAGATACTATGAATTCCGTGTATCCACAGTAGATATCGATATTACCGGTAAGGTTCAGAATGTTATTATCGCGTTTATTGACTGTAATGCAGAGATCCTTCATGAACTTGAGTATATGAAAGGCCTGGAGAAAGCTCTTAAGAGTGATGCAGTCATCACCGGTCTTACGGGAGACTTCGACTGGGTGGCTTATGTTGCAAATGTCGACGGCAAGGATTCCAAGGATTCGGCTGTAACACATTACCGGATCGGCGATATGTTCAAGGAACGTCTTGATCATTGGGAAGACGAGAGTAACTTCGCACATATGACAAGCATGATGGCCGATAAGCTTGTACTTCCCGAGGACAGAAAGAGCTTCCTCTATAATATGGGTAAGGCTCATATAAGGAAACACCTTCTTAAGGATCTTGCTTATTTCATTAATTTCAGGGTAAGCAAAAGCTCAGGTCCCGAATATTATCAGATAAAATGTGTTGCTGATTTTGCAGACGGACAGCTGTATGGATTCATTCTCGGTTTCCACTGTGTGGATGATGAGATGAGGAAAGAAAAGGAACAGCAGGAGAAGCTCGAGCACATGGTTGCCGACAGAACGGCAGAGCTCGAGGAGAAGAACGAATCCCTTAACAGGATGAACAATGATATTATCGAGCTTATGGGTAATGTCGTTGAAGGAAGGGATGAAGAGAGCGGACAGCATGTACGAAGAGTTATGGATTTCACGCATATACTTGCAAGTCAGGTTATGAGAGATTATCCTGAGTACGGCCTTACTCCCGAGCTTGTTGAAGTGATCACATCGGCAAGCGCTCTCCATGATGTCGGAAAGATAATGATAAGCGACAGTATTCTCTTAAAACCCGGACGTCTTACCAATGATGAGTATGAGATCATGAAGACTCATACTATAAGAGGTACCGAAATCCTTAAGAATATGCCTGCCGATTGGGACAAGACCTATCTTAAGATAAGTATGGAAATATGCCGCCACCATCATGAGAAGTTCGACGGCAAAGGATATCCGGATATGCTTAAGGGAGATGATATTCCTATTTCGGCACAGATCGTTTCGGTTGCGGACTGTTATGATGCCCTGGTAAGCAAGCGTGTATATAAAGATGCTTATTCCTGTGATGAAGCATATAATATGATCGAAAACGGAGAATGCGGAGCATTTAATCCCAAGGTAATGGAGTCATTTACGAACTGCAAGCATCTTTTTGAGGATCAGGTCCGGAGAAGGAATGCACATTTATGATCCCATGGCCGTATTAATATGAACCGGCTTTGAAGATAAAACAATTAAGAGGAGGAAAATATCATGCCAGGAGTAACTGTTATTTTTGTTTTGTTTTTTTTACTGCTTATAATCTTATTTAAGAGTCTGTGTATAGTTCCGCAGGCAAGCGCCTACATAGTCGAGGAGCTCGGAAAATATAAGACCACATTAAGTGCCGGTCTTAATTTCATGATTCCCTTTATCGACCGTGTGGTAAAAAAGGTATCGTTAAAGGAGCAGGTTGCCGATTTCGAGCCCCAGCCGGTAATAACGAAGGATAATGTTACCATGATGGTTGACTCGGTTGTATTCTTTCAGGTATTCAATGCAGAGCTGTTTACATACGGTGTTGAAAGGCCTATCGCTGCGATAGAGAATCTCTCCGCCACAACGCTCAGGAACATTATAGGTAGCATGACTCTCGATGAAACACTTACTTCAAGGGATAACATAAATGCGCAGATAACTGCAATCCTTGATGATGCTACGGATAAGTGGGGCATAAAGGTAAGCCGTGTTGAAGTAAAGAACATACAGCCGCCCCGTTCAATACAGGACGCTATGGAAAAACAGATGAGAGCAGAACGTGAGAAGAGAGAAGCCATTCTTACTGCAGAAGGTAAGAAACAGTCTGCAATAACACTTGCAGAAGGTGAGAAGCAGGCTGCGATACTTCGTGCGGAGGCCGTAAAGGAGCAGCGTATCCGTGAAGCAGAGGGTGAAGCCGAGGCACTTCTTGCCGTACAGAGAGCAAGAGCCGAGGGTATCAAGCTGATCAACGAGTCACACCCTTCGATCCAGTATCTGCAGCTTAAATCCTATGAAACAGCCGAGAAAATGGCAGACGGACAGGCAACAAAGATAATCGTTCCTTCCGAAATAGCCAATCTGTCCGGTACTCTTACAGCCCTTGCTGAAACAGTACATACTCAGGGAGCTGCGGTTCATCAGCAGACAGTAAGGCCTGCCCAGGGAACACAACAGGTAAGACGTGAGCCGGCCGGGAAGCCACAGCCCCAGAAATCAGGAATTATAGACAGATTAATGAATGAGGATTAATTAACTTGGAAATAGTAAAATTTCTGTCAATGCTTGACGAAGAAGATATATTAAATATGTTATTACCTTATATGATTCCGATAATTTATATAATAGTCATCCTGATAGTGGTCAGAAACGTAAAACGAAGGGTTAAGGACTCGAAAAATTCCGGCCCTTCTTCTAAATACAGTCAATCCGATATTGTAAGAAAGGCCATGACTTCATCAGTGAAGGCTCCGACTGATACAATGGTTAAAAAGCCTGTGAATAATTCATCATCGCTTTCCTCCGGAACCAGATTTCCCGGTGATACTATCACAATAAAAAATGCCTCCGGGCAAAAAGGCTTATCCCTTATGGATGACCGTTCGTCAGACTGGCTGGCAACACAGCTCAGGGAAGAAGCAAAGGCCATGGTCAGAGTAAGTGATATGTTTCAGCTGAAACAGCAGCATTCCAATAATTGTGATGCTGAGTTCATCAGAAGATTTCACGAATCCAATTGCGATGCCTACGGTATAGATGACGGAACAAAGAAATAGTATAGAAAGATTATCCTGGAGAAGACACGATGAGCAGCATTACCGAAGAGAAGCTATACGAAGAATATCATGACAAAGTTTTCGGTTATATATTTAACCATACATCACATAAAGAGGACGCTGAAGATCTTACCAATGACGTTTTTTTGAAAGCCTTCCGTTCGCTCAACAGCTTTGATGAAAGTAAAGCTTCCGTTTCCACATGGATATTCACCATCATGAGGAACACTTTGACAGATCATTTCAGACGCGGACATATTTCGGAGGAGCTTGATGAAGATTTTGTTTCTTCCGATGATATAGAAGGCTCATATTTAAGAAAAGAAACTCTTGAAGAGCTTGCAGACGCGCTCAAAGAACTGCCTCAGGAACAACGTGATATTATCATCTTAAAATACTATGATGGTCTTTCCCTGACAGAAATATCCGAGAAGCTTGATATCAGCTACGGAATGATCAAGGTCAAGCATAAAAACGCGCTGTTCTCGATGCAGAAGCTGCTTTCGGCAGGCAAAACAGTGGAGTTCAGGCGTACACAGGATCATTGATTGCCATATTCAGACTTCCAACGTATATATTTAGGAAGGAATAGACTGATATCAGGAATAAAGGAGGACCGCAAATGGAGAATAAGCTTAGGAATCTGTTTGATTATCAACGCTTTGAGCAAAATGATAATCTAAAGAAGCTTATCGACGATACACATCGCCGCATGAGGATTACAGTCATACCGGATGATCTTTTGAGGAATATATCCGCAGCAGGTGATACGTCCACAAATATTGAACTGATCAAAGAACTTAACAAACAGCAATAAGAGGGTTGGGATGAAAAAAATCAGAAACAACAAACATTTTAATGTATTTATTGTAATGCTTTTATCCCTGGCATTATTTGTTACCAATCTTACAGCTTTCAATTCAATTGTTTCAGCATCTGAGATCGACGATTTCCTCGATTATATAAATGATGATGACGATGACGACTTCCAGCCCGGACCGCCTGCGCCTGAACCGGAGCAGCAGGGATCGCCTGTTTATGATGAAGATGATATGCCGAATCAGCAGGACGAGGAAGAACGCAGAAGGATCGAAGAAGCTCAGAGACAGGCTGAGGAAGCCAGAATTGCCGCTGAAGAAGCACAGAGGCAGGCTGAGGAAGCCGCAAGACGGCAGGCAGAAGAGGAAGCCAGGATAGCTCAGCAGGCTGAAATAGAAAGACAGGCTGAGGAAGCACGTAAAGCTGCTGAGGCTGAAGCTGCAGCCAAGGCTGAAGAAGCACGTAAGGCTCTTGAGCAGGAACAGGCCCGTCAGCAGGCGATAGAACAAGAGGCACGAAAAGCCGAAGAAGAAGAACGCGCGAAAGCTGCGCTTGCAGAAGCAGAAGAAGCCAAGCGTATAGCTGCCGAAGAAGAGCAGAAAGCCAAAGAAGCAGCAGAAAAAGCCAAAAAAGCCGAAGAAGAAGAAAAGAAAAGACAGGAAGAAGAGTATTCTTATGCACTTCGTGCCCAGATCGACGGTGGAAGCATATCCAATCTGAATCTTTCCGGAGTCGTAGGAGATGGTGATGCCATTGTATTCTCTATTGTCAATATGGGAAACCGTGATGTTGATCTTGTATGGGGAATAAGCAGTGCTTCCGCAAATATATTCTCATTTACACTGGTATCAGGATCGTCTATGTTAAAGATGGGGGATATGGATAAATTCCAGATAGCATATAATCCCTCAACACCGGCCGGAAACTACAGTTGTGTACTTTATATAAAGGATAAAAGTGATAACGATAATAAATTTACCCGTTATATTAATGTAAGTGCCAATATAACCGCTTCACCCAAGGTTACCTCCGTTAGTGTATATCCGTCGGAAATAAAGCTCGCCCAGGGTGGTGACTGTGACTTCCATGCAGAAGTAAGAGGAAGCGGCGGAGAAGTAAGTCAGCAGGTTACATGGAGTGTTCTGGGAGCCAGATCATCTTCAACATATATATCCAATGACGGAAAGCTAGTGATAGGATCAAACGAGTCCTCCTCATCATTAAATGTTGTCGCAGCATCTGTTCAGGAGAAGTCGGTAGCAGGGACTGCTTTTGTTTACGTGCAGACGAACAGCTACAACGTAAACGCATATGCCAATCCCGCAAACGGCGGTATGGTTACTGGAGGCGGCGCAGTTGTTCAAGGCGGTTCCGTAACTCTGTCGGCCGTACCCAATAAGAATTTCTATTTCGAAGGCTGGTACAGGGACGGAAAGAGAGTTTCAACCGCGACAAATTATACAATTAATGATGTTCGTTCCAATATAAACGTCATTGCTGTCTTCAAGCAGAATTACGTGACTGTAACTGCCGAACCCGATAACAAAGAAGCCGGAAGCGTAGTAGGTGGGGGAAGAATTACCTATGGCGGTAAAACAGTCCTTTCAGCAAAGGCCAATGATGGATATGTATTCACGGGATGGCGTGAAGGTGACAGTACAATAAGTACATCATCCACACTTGAACTTAATAACCTGACCACAGACCGTAAGATAATTGCAAGATTCTCCAAAACATGGTTTAATATATCACTTTCGTGTTCTCCTTTTGAAGGAGGTTCTGTGGCAGGTCAGGGAACTTATAAGCTGGGAGACGGAGCCAAGATAACAGCTGCCGCAGCACCGGGTTATACATTCCTTGGATGGAAAATAAACGATCAGTTTGTAAGCCGTGATCTTACTTATTATATTAACAGGGTGGAAAGAGATTACTGCTTTACAGCTGTCTTCCTTAAAAACGATATCGTTACCCATAATATTTATGCAGGTGTTGCTACGACAGGCGGTACCATAACACCGAGTGGAACAGCTACTGTTGCAAGAGGCACATCGGTAACCTATACAATAACACCTAAGTCCGGATTTGCAATACTCGCAGTAGCGGTTGACGGTCTTCAGATTGGTCCTGTAAGCTCATATACATTTAAGGATATAAAGAGCGATCATGTCATTGCCGTTGCTTTTGTACAGACAGATGCCGGCAAGAAGGCAGCCGAAAAGGCAGGTGAAGAGCCTCAGACACGTAAAGTTCAGAAGGTATACAAAGAAGAAGAACAGCAAAAGCCGGAAGAACAGGTCGTAGATCTTGAAGACGCCGCTACAGGTACCGCAGGCGATGAATTTGTTGAGGAAATGGATCTGTCCGATATCCACATACCCACAGATGAAGAGCTTGGCATCACACCCGAGACAGCTTCTCCCATAGGAGAACAGCCTGCTCCTTCAGAGCTCCTTATGTCAATGGGCATATCTATGGATGATGTGAAGACTATGCTTGATAACGGTGACAAATCATCTGTTATAAGAGCTGCATTCTATGAAGGAACGCTTGAAGCAGATGCACAGAATCCGTTTGCTCCCGAGACAGAGATACCTGATTATCATTCTTATTCAAGGGAAGAGCTTGAACAGCTGCCTGACGAGGACATACTTCCTTATCTTAAGAATTTTGATGTGGTAGTGGACGAGCTGATGGATAAAGCCGATATTTATGAGCTTGCAGAAGGCGGAACGGCAAATATAAATGTTTCGATAACAAGGACCGATGAAACGATCAGCAGCGGGGATAAGGAACAGCTCAATACATACGTAGGACAGATACCCCTTAAATACTTTGATATCACCCTTATGAAGCGGGTTGGTTCCAAGGTGACCAATGTTAAATCGCTCAATATTCCCATGGAGATAGTTATCGAGATACCCGATGATATATATAAATCGGGAAGTGTGTATTCGATACTGAGGCTTCATGACGGTAATCTGACAGTACTTCCGGATCTTGATGACGATCCCAAGACAATCACCTTCAGGACAGACCGTTTCTCGAACTATGCAATATCAAGACAGAAGGATACCGGTAAGAGTCTTGCGATCAAGTTTGCAATAGGTGCTTTAATAGCATTGGTGATAGCTCTGGTATGTCTGGGTATACTGATGTACCATCATATAATGTATCTTAGAAGACGTAAAAAAGGTGTTCATATGAAATGAGAATTCGAACAGAAATGAATTTTCAAGTTATATTTGACAATCAGCCCGCATCATGTTAAACTACTTGAGTATGCCGCTTGGTGAGGTCATAAACATGCGAAAGCATTACCGAAGCCAGCGAGTAATTAGAATAGGAGGTGCCCTATGTACGCGATTATAGCAACAGGTGGAAAGCAGTATAAGGTTTCCGAGGGTGATGTGATCAAGGTGGAAAAGCTTGGAGCAGAAGCAGGCGAGAACGTAACCTTTGATCAGGTACTTGCTGTCAGCGATGATAAGCTCAAGGTAGGCAATGATGTGGCTAACGCTACTGTAAATGCTACCGTAGTTGAGAACGGACGCGGTAAGAAGGTTATAGTTTACCGTTACAAGAGAAAGAGCGGATATCATAAGAAGAACGGTCACAGACAAGCATACACCAAGGTTAAGATTGACAAGATCAACGCTTAAGGATTTACGATGATTTCTATACTAATTGATTGAGGAGGTGTGAACCATGTTTGAATTGAACCTTCAATACTTCGCTCATAAGAAGGGAGTGGGCTCTACCAAGAACGGCAGGGATTCCGAATCCAAGAGACTGGGCGCTAAGAGAGCTGACGGACAGTTCGTTAAAGCAGGTAACATATTATACAGACAGCGCGGAACAAAAATACATCCCGGAAATAATGTGGGACGTGGCGGAGATGATACATTGTTTGCTTTGGTAGACGGTGTTCTCAGATTCGAAAGAAAAGGAAAAGATAAGAAACAGGCTTCTGTATATCCTGTTGAACAGTAATTATTTAAGGCTCTAAACATTAGTTTAGAGCCTTATCTTTCATTTATGGTTTTTAATGAGGATTATGTATGTTTGCTGACAGAGCTAAGATTTATGTGAGAAGCGGCAAAGGAGGAGACGGCCATGTTTCCTTCAGAAGAGAGAAATATGTTCCTGACGGTGGTCCCGACGGTGGTGATGGCGGTAACGGTGGTGATGTAATAGTCGAAGTAGATCCGGGGCTTAACACACTTACCGATTACAGGCATATACGCAAATACAGGGCAGAGGACGGCGAGAACGGCGGCAAACGTAACTGTCGCGGTAAAAACGGCAAGGATATAGTTCTTAAAGTCCCGGCCGGCACAGTACTTAAGGATTATTCAACCGGAAAGATAATAGTGGATATGTCGGGAGACAATAAAAGAGTAGTTCTGATAAAAGGCGGTAAGGGCGGCCTTGGTAATCAGCATTTCGCAACTGCCAGGATGCAGGCGCCCAAATACGCCCAACCCGGTCAGCCTGCGATAGAACTGGATATTTCAATGGAACTCAAGGTGATTGCCGATGTTGGGCTTGTGGGTTTTCCCAATGTCGGTAAATCCACTTTTCTTTCAAGAGTATCAAATGCAAGACCCGAAATAGCCAACTATCCCTTTACCACTCTTAATCCGCATCTTGGTGTAGTCGATGTGGACGGGATAAACGGGTTTGTTATAGCCGATATACCAGGACTCATTGAAGGCGCTTCGGAAGGTGTCGGGCTTGGTCATGATTTTTTAAGACATATCGAACGAAACAAAGTCCTTATACATATTGTGGACGCAGCTTCCACAGAAGGAAGAGATCCGGTTGAAGATATTTATACCATAAATAAAGAGCTTGAAAAATATGACGAAAGGCTAAAAACTCTTCCGCAGGTCATAGCAGCAAACAAAATCGATATTTTAGGTGATGAAAAAGACGATAGTATTAACCGGATCAAAAAGGAATTCGAACCCTTGGGGTACAGGGTATTTCCCATCTCGGCTGTAAGCGGACACGGAATAAAAGAACTGCTTTATTATGTAAGAGAGCTTCTTGACAGAACCGATACAGAACCCGTTGTATTCGATTCGGAATTCAAGGTAGAACGTAATAATGTCGGAAATGAGCCTTATACGGTAGAATATGATATAAAACAGAAGGTGTACAGGATAGAAGGTCCACGTATAGAAAAGATGCTTGGTTACACGAATATCGATTCGGAGAAGGGCTTTACCTTCTTCCAGAATTTCATGAAAGATACGGGAATACTTGATGAACTCAGGGCAATGGGTATTCAGGACGGTGATACGGTCTATGTCTACGGGCATGCTTTTGAGTTCTATGAATAATAAAGGAGAAACATATGACCAGCAAACAGAGAGCATATTTAAAAAGCCTTGCATCCAATATGGAGCCCATACTGAATATAGGCAAAGCCGGAGCATCCCCCGAAATAGTGGAAGCGGTAAATGAAGCAGTTACTGCACGGGAGCTCATAAAGATCGGTGTTCTTAAGAACTGCTTTGATGATCCGGGAGAGCTTGCGCAGATCATAGCAGAACGTACACATTCACAGGTTGTGCAGGTAATAGGCAAAAAGATTGTCCTCTATAAGCCGGACAAAGAAAAGCCTTCCATAAAGCTTCCCAGAGATTAATGTTAACTGACATCATGACAAACGTCCAAGGCATATAACACACATGCCAATATAAATATTGAGGAATTCAGGATGTATTATAAAGGGGAAAACTGCAAAAAGACCGGTATAATAGGCGGTACCTTCAATCCGATCCACACAGGACATCTTATTCTTGCAGAAAATGCATATGACAGTCTGAAGCTTTCCAAAGTGATCTTTATGCCAACAGGTCAGTCATATCTTAAAGACCCTGCCGGCATACTGGACGGAAAAAAGCGTCTTGAGCTGATAAATGTATCGATAGAAGATAACGATCATTTCATTTCATCAGATTATGAAATGAAGAAGCCCGGAAATACTTATACGTGTGAAACTCTTTCAGAACTTAATCTATTATATCCGGACGATGAGCTGTATTTCATAATAGGAGAGGATTCCGTATATAATATTGAAATCTGGAAAAGACCGGATATAATATTTGATAACTGTGTTCTTATTGTTGCACCACGGGGACACGAACCGGATGCAAAGCTTATGGGAACGATCCGCGGTCTTGAAGAAAAATATCAGGCAAGAATATGTCTTCTTGACACTCCTGATATAGATATATCCTCAAGCATGATAAGAAGACGGGTTTCAGCCGGACAGAGCATAAAGTATTACGTAACAGACAAGGCTGAACAGCTTATTAAAAAATATGGTTACTATCGTTTGTCCGATCAAATTATTAAGGAATGATTATGGCCGATTATAACTACGATCACCGAATAGTTCTTTCTCTGTATGAACAGATGGAAAAAACACTGAAACGCCATCGTTATATTCATTCGGTCGGGGTTGCCGGAACGGCTGCCTGTCTTGCAATGAAGTACAAAGAAGATGTATATAAAGCCCAGATAGCAGGAATACTTCATGACTGTGCTAAAATGTATGATGACTCGGAACTGGTCAAGCTGTGCAGGAAGAACAAGATAGAGATCAGTACATTTGAAGAGAAGCATGGTTTCCTGCTGCATGCAAAATATGGTGCTTTTCTTGCCAAAGAGAAATACAATATTAAGGATAAGGATATCATTAATGCCATCAAATGGCATACCACAGGGCATGAAAATATGTCTCTGCTTGAAAAGATAGTGTTCATAGCCGATTATATAGAACCTACCAGAACCAAGGCTCCCAACATTTCCGATATACGGGATGTTGCATTTAACGGTTCGGATATTGACAAAGCTCTTGTAATGATAATGAGAGATACACTGCATTATCTCGAAGACAGCTCGGAAAACATCGATTCAACAACCCTGAAGGCATATGAGTATTACAAAAACAAAATTTAAGTCATAAGCGAATACAGAAAGGTAAGGAACCCACCTGATGAATGAAGTTAATACGATTGTAAAAGAAGCAGTAGATGCATTAAATGAAAAAAAGGCAATTGATATAAAGGTAATCGATATAAGCAATATAAGTATAATGGCTGACTGTTTCATTATTGCATCCGGCAATAATGTCAATCAGATACAGGCTATGTGTGATAATGTAAGAGAAAAGCTGTCCATTATAAACAATTCGCCGAAACATATAGAAGGGTATGATTCGGCGAACTGGATACTTCTGGATTATTCAGATGTAATAATACATTTATTTGATAAAGAAAGCAGATCTTTCTATGATCTTGAGCGTATATGGAGTGACGGAAGGGAAATCACATCCTTCTGAAGACTCCGAATACCTTACCCACTATAAGACAGTAATCTACAACTATGGGCTCCATGGTATCATTCTCAGGCTGTAAACGAATATATCCGTCCTCTTTATAGAAGGTCTTAACCGTTGCGGAATCGTCAATAAGCGCAACCACAACATCACCGTTATTAGCAGTATTACAGCACTCAACAAAAATCTGATCCCCATCCATTATACCGATGTTTATCATGCTGTCTCCCTTAACAGTGAGAACAAAAACTTCATTATTGGGAACTATATCCATAGGAAGAGGGAAGTAGCCCTTCACATTCTGTTCTGCAAGAATGGGTAAACCTGCCGCTACCTGTCCTACGATCGGAACACTGGTCATTTCCTGACGTACCATCTGGTAGCTGTCATCTATTATCTCAATAGCGCGCGGCTTGGCTGGATCGCGTCTTATATATCCGTTCTTTTCAAGAGTTTCAAGATGAGCATGAACAGATGATGTTGAGCGAAGCTTAACAGCATCACATATTTCCCGAACAGCAGGGGGATATCCTCGCTGCAGTGTAACCTTCTTTATATAATCCAATATTTCCTGCTGTTTGGCAGTGATCTTTCCGTAAGCCATTTGCAAACCTCCTCAAACATGCGTTCTTTTGATAATTAGTATAGCACTTTAATCCCCAAAATGCAAACATATATTCCGAAAAACCGTTCGCTTTTTTTATTGTGCTGATTTTATTACCACAAGCTCTACCTTTTCTCTTGTTACGCTTACTTTAATATCACTGGCCATAGCTGCAAGAATGGATTCACTGAGTTCATCCTCACCAAGCTTATCATCCTTTATAGACCATTCATAATCCTTCTTTACCGTACTCTCACCCATTGTTGCATCAAGACCTTTAAGGACAGCTTCCCATATATGTGCCGCGAAGCCCTTGATAGCTTCATTCTTACCGCTCGAAGAAAGATTGAGAAGCTTCTGATATTCTTCACTTCTCATCTGCTCGGCAAAGCTTAAATGTATCCTGTAGGTTATACCGCTTCCTTCAACCCAGAAATTGGTAATGGTATTGGAAAACATATTCCGGATAATACCAATGCTTTCCTCGGCAAGAAGTTCAAGCTGTCTTGTTGAATGATCGTCAAGCCTTTGCTTTTTCGCATAGGCCTGGACTGTATTTATCGCATCTTCAACTGTTTTACCGCCATCAAATAATCTGAGGGTATTGGTTCTGAAATGTCGCTTTGAAGGAGCTGTCTTTTTCTTCTTCTCAATAAGCTCGACCGGTTCAGGTCTGATACCTTCGAATTCAACAACGTTAAGATAATTATAAGGTATTTCTATGCCGAATTCCTTAAATGCCTTATTTACGCGCAGATTCACATCAGTAATAGCAACATAAGAGCTTGTATTTCTGTTTATCCATATCGTTGTCTCAAGAATAAGTGCGCTGTCTGCGAATTTAAGGAAATATACAGGTCCCGAATCCTCAGTTATTCCGTTTGTAACAACACTTAATGTATAAGGACTCTCGGCCACACAGTCACGGATAACATCCATTGCCTTCTGTACATCGGTATCATAGCTGACAGAGAACTGCATATGGATACCCCTTCGTTCTTCATTCTTATAGCTGGTATTTATAAGCGTCTTTGAATTAAGCTCACTGTTGGGAACTATGATCCTGAAATCATCATATATCCTTAAAACCGTATGTCTTAACGTAATATCTTCCACAATGCCGGGTTCAAGACCCTCTGCAATGATCCTGTCACCGATATCAAAGGGACGGTTAACACTTATAAGAAAACCGCTTATGATATCTGCGAGCGCTGTCTGGCCCGCAAAACCCATGATGGCTACTATGAGAGCGGATCCTTTCAAAAATACCGAATGAAGCTTCAGATCGGGATTAAGCACCTGTACGATATTGGTAATGGCCATTATAACAATAATAACCTGGCACAGCTTGGCAAGATACTGCTGATGTATACGTCTGTTCTTCTGATTTGTTTTCTTAAAGATCTTTTCAATAAAGATCATACTGATGAGAGCGATCAATACAGTACAAGCTATATGCAGTATTGTTTTAAATGTCATGGCCCAACTCCTTCGTATCAATAATATGCAGTTAATTTCATAACAAGCCTAAACACTATGATTCTCTTAATTTAACGGCATTTGCAGCCATACGGAGCCTTTCCTGATCCTGAGCGGCATAATGCTTCTTGGTCGTGTTGACATCCTTATGTCCGAGCACATCTGCCACAAGATAAATATCACCGGTCTCCTTATAAAGATTTGTACCATAGGTCGAACGAAGCTTATGCGGGGTGATCTTTTTAAGAGTGGTTACAGTTCTGGCATATTTCTTTACCAGATTCTCCACGGAACGAACAGAAAGACGTTTATTCTGAAGAGAGAGGAAGAGAGCCTCCTCATGACCCGGCATTGGGATGACATGCTCACGCTCCTTAAGATATTCTCTTAACACAGTCTCGATCTCATCACCGAAATAAACTATCTGTTCATAACCTCCCTTACGTTTAATAAGGATTCCGTTATTGTTAAAATCAATATCATTAATATCCAGACCGACACACTCGGATACACGAAGTCCGGTTCCAAGCAGGAGAGTCATCAGGGCAAGATCCCTTACTTTGGTCTTTTCATGAAACTCCATCTGTTTTTTGGTAAGCTTTTCACCGCTTTCCACATTATCAAGAAGCCTTGCCACCTCATCGATATCAAGCCGGATTATTTCCTTATTATGGAGCTTGGGCATCTGGACAAGGGCAGCGGGATTCTTCTCTATCATTTCCGCACGGAAGAAGTAGTTATACATGCTTCGCAGGGAAGCGAGTTTACGCTGTTTGCCACGTTCATCATTGGTGATTTCCTCATCATCCTTGGTATAATAGCTGAGATAATCAAGATATTCGGTAATATCTACAGGCTTAACCATTTCAAGAATGCTTATATCATAATCTGTTATTTCGGATTTAGAGCAGAGGGCATTGTTCTCATGCAGGAATTCGAAGAAAATCCTGAGATCGTAAGCATAAGCCAGCCTCGTTCTCGTTGAAGTGGTATCCTTTATCCCAAGGAAGAAATCCTTGCAAAAGGATGGAAGAGTAG
>JAILNV010000145.1 GCA_024691125.1 Lachnospiraceae bacterium
AGCCTTGAGTACGTCTCAATGCTCATCACGACCATCGATCCATATCCGTTCTTTGTTAAGAATACAGGTTCACCATCCTTGACAGTATTTTCAATATCCGTAAATTTATTCCTTAAATCTGAAACCGGTCTGATTGCGATCATAGATAACCTCCTTTTGATTTTTCTTATCATAATTTTATCTTAATTATGATAAGTAGTCAACAAAATAACGTAATGTGAATTTGACCGAATTTTTAAATTCTATACTTTTACCCCTTTAGCAATTCCCTATACGACTGACCTTTTTCGATATTCACGCGGCGAGCAGTCTAAGTACTGCCTGAACATCTTTCCAAAATAACTGTCGGATGCAAACCCGCATTCCTCACCTATGATGGATATAGGTTTTGCCGTCATCCTTAGTTCATTTGCCGCCATACGTACCCTATACTGGTTGAGATAGTCCATTGGTGTCATCCTGATCTGTCGTTTGAAACATCGTGAACATTCCCTCGGACTTATACCTGCAGATGAGGAGATCTCTTCAAGATATATCTTGTCTCTGTAATGCTCATGCACATAGTTCATCATCTGTTTCATACGCTGACTGTCGGTAGGATCCGCTTTTCTTGCGTTTTCCCTCAGTTCCTCGGTTTCTTTAAGAAGGATCAGCCACAGTTCGGAAAGCGCAGAGCGGGCTTTCATCTCATATCCGAATTCCTCATTTTTAAAATATCCGATAATATCATCTATCAAAGTCATCATCCGAAGGCCTGCTTTATCCTTGGGCCGGATCGGATAGATATCAAGAGACCTGCACATGGTAAGCGGAGCGACATATTTTTCTTCGAATATACTGCCATACTCTCCCGTGAGGATCGATCTGTCAAAGAAAAATGTATAGCAGGTTTTGCTTTCCGGCTCATTCTTCCAGCTTACCGTATGGAGCATACTGCTGTTTAGAAAAGCCGCTTCCCCGCAGTCAAGCATGATCGTCTGATCCGGAGTCTGAATGATCATGCCATCGGCAAGAGGTATTGTAATCTCAAAAAAATCATGCCAGTGCCATCTTGCGCTTCCCCCGGTCATCTTTGCAAATTCCGTATATTTTATTACAAATGGAAACTCTTTGCCCGCCGGTATATCTTCTCTGTTATCTTCATCTGTTGAAAAGTTATAATCTACGATCATATTTTTATATTATTCTCCACAAATGCCATAATTGGCTATTCTTATCTGTCTATATTTTTATATTCTTGGTCTTTATGCGTACTTATATAATGCCGTTTATATGATTATAATATAATCAGAAAGTAAGAAATGCAAGTATTCAGCCTAAAATGTTCTTAAACAAAGGAGGGATTAATATGTTAAATTATTCAGTAAAACTTGATTCAGTAAAAGACCTTATCGAGTTAAAGAAGATCGCAAACAAATTCAATATTAAAGGTACGATCAATCAGAATGGGTTTCATGGAGACTTAAGATCTGTTTTTTCAAATCTTTTCTTCCTTCCGCTTGACGATGCAGTAATAAAGATTGAAGATTATCGCGATTCACAGGTCAACTACATATCAGAAGCTATCAGCAGGCTTTCGGCTTAAACAGCTTTAATTTCAATATAGATAAGAGAGCGGCAAAACGACGCCGCTCTCTTTTTTTACGATAGTTTTCCGGCCATTTCTCGGCATAAGTCCCATCCATCTGCCTTTTTACACATCTCCTCAATCCATTCACGCCGCTTTATGACACTGAGCCAGTCCTTTGGAATTTCATCATAACCGTAAAACAGCCCGTCAATCCATATATTCTTCATCATATCTTCACCCTATCCCTATAAACCCCATATAGATTCAATTATTTTCCCATCTTCCTTAACGCACGCTTCTCAATCTGGCGTATCCTGCCGGCAGTTAAGTTATAATCAGCTGCCAGGTCATCATATGAATGCCTCTTTTCTCCATCGATTCCATACAGTTTCATTATAACGTCCCGTTCACGATCTACAAGGCGGTCATATTTCTCATGAATATCCTTAATGACGTCTTCATCCGCTTCAGCCCACTTGGTATCTTTTTTAGAGAGTTCTTCATATTCCTCGTAATCCTCTCTTATATTATCAAGCATGCATTCTTCATCTATCATTTCTTCCACTGCTTCTGCTGATTTGGCAGCTCTTGCGCAGCTGACAAGCTTGGACATTACATTGAAATTAAGTTCCGCTCCCATACCGTCATTTTCAAACCTGACTGCCCTGTTGGCTGCAACCCCAAACCTTCCGGCAACACTTATCGCATCAATATTTGCTCCCATGAAGATGAATTCCCAGTGGTTCTTCTCCTTCTTTTTCTCGACCATCTTCTTAAGCTTGTCATACGTGTACTTCCTGCTGGCGTTTTCCATGCCATCTGTGGTGATTATAAAAAGAGTCTTCTCCGGTCTGTCGTCTCCTGCCTCCTTCTGAACCTTACCAATGTGCTTAATGGCTCCGCCCACTGCGTCAAGGAGTGCCGTACAACCCCGTACATAATAATCTTTATTAGTGATAGGTCTTACCCGGGCAATGTCCTTACGATCATGAAGGATCTCAACCTGATCATCGAACAATACTGTTGAGATGATGGCTTCACCATCTTCACCCTTCTGTTTTTTCAGCATTGAATTGTATCCGCCTATCGTATCGGATTCAAGCCCGCTCATCGATCCGCTTCTGTCAAGAATAAAAACGATTTCTGTCAATCCCTTCTTCATAATGCCTTACCTCTCTTTCCGCCTTATGGCTGTTTCGTTTATCTTGAGGTAAGTATAGGATATTTCAGAAACCGTTAGGTCGCATCGGAAGCGACAATTTATTATTCACCCAGAATGGGCTGATCATGTTCAAATAGAGCAAGGTTTATCGTATAGGTATCATATACTCCATGTTCGATGAAGTACTCTATTATAAGGTCAAATATACTGCTCGGTGACAACGCATAACCCGCCCTGCCAAGCAGATCCTTCGTCTCATCAAGATTTAGCTTTAGCGCAAGCGCAAAAGCGACCGCAGTTATCTTCTTAGGCTGATAAGCAGTATTCCCACGGATCTTCGAGAACAGTTTTCTATCCACATTTGCTCTTTTGTAAACTTCCGTATCCGTATATCCTTTTTCATCTATGATATGGAGCAGACTCTCCTGCCAGGTATCAGCGACATG
>JAILNV010000149.1 GCA_024691125.1 Lachnospiraceae bacterium
ATGGAGATGCTTGAGAACATGGAAGTTGTTGATCCTCATATGAGTAAAGAGGACTTTGAAGACCTTAAGCGGAAACACAGGGCTTCGGAAAACAAAGCTATTGCAAAAGCCAATATGGAATATCTTAAGGATATGATCAAGCATGAGCTAGGAAAAGCAGGCAGGACACCCGGTGTGGGCGGCGGACAATCGGCTCCTGCATCAGTTAGTAGTCATGTTCCCCAGATGGCAAATGTATCCATGCCGGCGATGTCACCCACACCGGTTTCGGATGGACCTTCAATTGATGTATCAGTCTGAAGGGCAGGAAAGAAAATTTCATTCGGATAGTTAAGTTGATTATAAAACCTGTCGATATAACAAATAGCGATGGAAGCGTATTTTTCAATGGATTGAGTTTTGTTGAAAAATGCGCTTTCTTTTTTGAGGATATGCATTTTATTACTTATGTGCGGAGAGGCGCTATGAATATTTGTCTTAACCTTAAAAACGAAGAGTCAAAAAGAATCTCGACAGCAAAAGAACTGGCTCAATATATCTTGGAAAGTAGAAATGACGTAGAAAAGATGTCTGAAGAAGACCGCTCAAGGATGGATGCTCAGATAACTGCCAAGCTTCAGTCGGGAAAAAAGCTTTCGCAGAAGGAAATGGATTATTTAAGAAAAACCAATCCCATCATGTACGCACATGCTTTGAGGGTACCTTCATACTTAAAACGACGATAATGAGCGCGTCGTTTGAATGTGAAACGACGGAAAATGCGTCGATTCAGAATGATTTTGCGTCGATTGGGCGAAACGACGCGTCGATTCATGATAAAGCAGCATTAATTGGGAAACTATATAGGAAAGTTAATAAATGAATATAAATTGTGTGGAATTGAGATTTGGATAGGACGGACTGAATTTGGTATTGACTGGAGAAAAGATTTAATAGACATCGATAATGAAACGTCACTTCCGGTGTTTGTAGGAGTGCTTAATCATGTATAGGTTGGATAACAAAGGACGAAGCTTCGACCTTTGAAATAGAGTTCATAATTGAAAAGTCTGATGGAGCTATTCCGATTGAGGTAAAATCAACAAACAGTCGTTCAAAATCACTTGATAATATGCTGAAAAAGCCGGAGATTCCGTATGGATATAAATTGATCAGCGGAAATATAGGCGTTTCAGATAAGAAGATAACTTTGCCACTTTATATGGCGATGTTTATTTAGGTATATTTAAAGCAAATAATAAGCAATTGTATACATAATACGCAAAATGTTGCGCAAAGTTGCGCGGGTTTTGCATATATTTTTGTACAATTTTACCATAGTTCATTAAATATTTATGAAGAGACTGTCAATTGCTAAAAAAAGGGGCTTAATGTATAATCAAATTATGGTGAACAAGTATGCGCAAACGGTTGCGCGAAGCGTTATGCAGATGGACAAAATGAACGAAAGTTCGAGCACGTGTAGTTTATAGTTTTTACAGTTTTAGTAGCAGATGATTCGGAAAGGAGAGAGGGGAATCATAATGAAAGGATTATTATTTAAAGGAGCAAAGAGAAGAGTCTTCGCCTTCATGGCGGCAATCGCACTGTCATTCTCGCTGATCGGCGTTGTACCGGTAAAGACTAAATCAGTCAATGCAGCAGAGGGGTGGACGAATAAGAACCTTATAGTTAATGGTGACTTTGAAAGCGATTTAAGAACTGGATGGACTGTCCCGGATACTACAAATTGGGATGCTTTTACTAATACTTGGACAAGTAGTACGCAGGGATTTACCAATAATACTTCTCAAGTATTTCATTGGTATAGTGAAAATGGGGGCGAATATACAATATATCAGTCCGTTACGATTGAAGAGGCTGGAACATATAAGATTACGTTTGATGCCGATGGTAAAAACACTGATTATGATCTTTGGTTTAAACCTGAAAATGGAAATAATACGCAGGTTCATAGTGACATTGATTCTGATTGGGATGTGTGGGCTTCAAAAGGTTCAGGCAGTGTTGATCTTGAAGCCGGTAATGTAACAATTCAGATTACTCTTACAGTTGGAGCCAAGGGATGGGGTGATATGGATAATGTTAAACTGTGGAAGTTTGATGGATATTCCTATACAGCAACACCTAAAAGCAATACACATCAGAAGGGTACTGAAAGTGGCGCAACAATTACTGTTGATAGCGCAACTGAAAATATAGCTTCTGTTACTGTTAGTAATGATTCTGATTATACAGGAACAAAATATACAATGCCAGACTCTGATGAACAGGCAGTAATCACATTTAGTGCTGCTTATCTGGATACACTTTCTGTTGGAAGCCATACTGTAACAATAGGATTCTCGGATGGCGCACAAGATGTGGAATCTACTTTAACAATATCGGATAAACCTGACCATACAGCTACTGTTTCTAACAGCCCATATACAAAATATGATTCAACCAATGCTGTTAGTGTAACACTTGAAAATTGTAAAACAACTGCTATCAGTGGAGTATATTTGGACAATGCAACTGATGCAATTGCAGCTACTAACTATGAGACTTCAGCATCCGATGAATCAGCTGTTATAACGTTTAAAAAGGACTACCTTAACGGGCTTACGGCAGGTGAACATACAGCGAAGGTTACGTTTACTGATGGTGCTGATG
>JAILNV010000168.1 GCA_024691125.1 Lachnospiraceae bacterium
AGTCAAGGCCTGCCAGATTCTTCTCACAGATACCCAGGAATTCATCCACCAGTACATCGTTCTCCATAAAGTAGCTGCCATACCTGTAATAACCTATAAAATTATATTTAATCTGGCTCATCAGTTCCTCGGAAACGTCAATACCGGCTTCTTTTGCAGTCCAAATGGCGAGGCTCGGAGAATCGACCACTCCTCCCCTGATCATTTTATCCGCATCCGACAGTCCCAAAAGCCTGTCAAGGAGCTTGATGGCGTTCTCCTTATCCTCCGGAGTCGATCTGTTATCATTCTTAACTATGAACGATTTAAGCTCGTACATATTGGAAACATCTTCTAATTCCACCTTATGCTTAGAGAGTTCCTTAAGATAAAGCATGGCAAGGCGCGCCGGATGTTTTACATCCGATATCCCCTTCGCCGGTCCCTCATCCAGAAGGCCTCTCATAATATCTCTTACGCCCTGAATCTCCTCGTCATCAAGACCTCCGTTCTTAAGCCTCTTTATAAGATCGCATTTCTCATATGCCGTCTTTCCCAGATATCCGTATGATATGTCATTCCTGCAGCCGTTCTTAAGTATCCATTCCTTTACCTCGTCATTAACCGGCTCCAGCAGCTCCATCGCATTTATCTTACCCCAGCCCGTAAGCTTCTGTGCATAGACATAATAAACATGATTACGCTCGTTCTCAGGCCACCCCTTGACATTAGAGATAATATAACTCGTGAATTCCTCGTACAGCCCAAGGGTGATAAGATGCTTCTTTACAACCTCATCATCCGCGAAATCAAAGAGCACAAGAAGCAGAAGTCCCAGCTTGACAGTCTCTGTCTTGGTTCCGAACATAACGAGCGAATACGAAAGAGTAGACAGCTTATGAGGATCGAACTTATTTATATTGTCTATAACCTTCTTAAGAAGATGCCCCCTTATCAGTGCAACCGTGAATCCGGGATCCTTATCGTCAAAATTATGAACGGCCAGCCTTGCATTGATCTTAACATTCTCCGCTATCATACTGAACGCATTATTAAGCATCTCATCCTCAGGCAATCCGACAGGATGTCCCAAAAGGCCTTCCTGGGCTCCTTTGAACTTCGGCTCTTCTTCGTTAGGCCTGAGCGCATTGTCGAGTTCGAACTCCGGCGGAACATACCCGTTAAGCCTGACCACCTCATCTATCTGTTCAAAAATGCTTTTCATCGTAAAAACCTCACTAAACACCTGCAGATAAAACTGCGTCATAAGTCCCTTCCGTATCTTTATCGGCAAAAAAGCGCAGAAAAGAAGAGACATCGCAAGACGCCTCTTCTATATTACCACATAATCCTTCTGTTTTGAATTTATTTTTTCTTCGCTCCGGTCTTTTTTGATTTTTCTGTCTTGCCGGCTGTTACTTTCTTTTCCTTCGACTCTTCTTTTGCGGCCTTTATTTTCTCCCTCTCTGCCTTCTTCCTTGCGTCCTCATCAAGCTTCTGCGGACACCTGCTGTACAGACAGGTCATGAAATATATCTTTTTGATCAGAGCTTTGGTAAATGCATTCTTATCCATCCTCCATACCCAGTTGCCACCGAGGGTCGAGGGTATGTTGATACGGGCTTCCGAACCAAGTGCCAGAAAATCGTGCATTGAGATAATACAGGTATCGGATACAGAAGCCATAGCCAGTCTGATGTAATCCCAGACCAGTTCTTCGCCTGTATGACCTGCATTGTTAAGATAATCATCGGCATATTCCCTGTCAGCCTTCGAAATGCTGTCATACCAGCCCAATATGGTATCATTGTCATGGGCGCTTGTATACACTATGCTGTTCTTAACATAGTTATGCGGCAGATAATCACTGTCCTCACGTGAATCAAATGCGAATTCCAGAACCTTCATTCCGGGAAAACCGGTATCCTTCACAAGCTTGAGCACAGACGGTGTCAGGAAGCCCAGATCTTCGGCTATGACATTCACATCTCCAAGCTCCTTCTTTATCGCCCGGAACAGAGCATAGCCCGGTCCCTTTACCCATTTCCCGTTAATTGCATTCGGCGAACCGTATGGTATCGAGTAATACTCATCAAAGCCTCTAAAGTGGTCTATCCTTACAATATCATAGAGCTTGAGACAGTGACGGATCCTCTTTATCCACCACTCATAGCCGGTCTCCTTATGATATTTCCATGCATACAGCGGGTTCCCCCACATCTGTCCTGTCTTTGAGAATGCATCCGGCGGAGTACCCGCAACCGCGGTCGGTATTCCGTTCTTATCAAACTGGAACAGCTTAGGCTCTGCCCATGTATCCGCACTGTCGAAGGCAACATAGATCGGAATGTCTCCGATTATTTCCACACCGTTTTTGTTGGCGTAGGATTTTAGCGCTGTCCACTGCTTATCGAATTCATACTGGATGAATTTATAGAACTCCACTTCCTCCGCATATTTCTTACGGTACTCATCCACCGCCTTTTCTTCATGTCTGCGGATATCCTCATCCCATTCAATAAAGCTCACACCTCCGAAGGAATTCTTTACAGCCATGTAAAGCGCGTAATCCTCCAGCCAGAAGCTGTTCCCGGCAACGAACTTCCCGTAATCCTTATCATTCGCATAGTCGAATCTCTTAAATGCATGCTTTAATACCTTAAATCTTGAAAGATATATCTTTTCATAGTCAATACGATGAGGATCGCTGCCCCAGTCATACTTACCGCATTCCGCCCTTTTAAGGAGTCCTTCCTCAATAAGGGTCTCAAGATCGATGAAATAAGGATTACCCGCAAAGGTGGAGAACGACTGATAAGGCGAATCTCCGTATCCGGTAGGTCCCAACGGGAGAATCTGCCAGTAGCTCTGCCCTGCAGCCTTCAGATTATCAATGAACTTATATGCCTCCTTCGAGAAACAGCCTATTCCATATTTTCCCGGCAGGCTGGCCACCGGCATCAGTACACCATTTTTTCTCATTAACCGTCAATCCTCTTTTAAGTGTTATTCGGCCACGGAAAGTTTCATTATGCAGTTATGCTTCCGCGGCATTTATCAAGATACTGCTTACTATGATACTATGCATCCATACAGCCTTCGTTGCAAGGCTGTAATTAAGGTTATATTCTCAGCCCTTAACCGCACCCTCTATCATGCCTTCCATGATCTGCTTCTGGGCGAACAGGAAGAGGATCACGATAGGTATTATTGCAAGCAGGGCTGCTGCAAGTATGAGATTCCACTGTTTTACATACGATCCCACGAAGGCCTGTACCGCTACCGGAAGGGTCTTAACCTTGCCGTTCTGTCCGAGCATCATCGAAGGAAGGAGGTAATCGTTCCATATCCACATACCGTTAAGGATCGTTACGGTAGTGATAACAGGCTTAAGCAGCGGAAAGATTATCCTGAAGAAGGTCTGCTCCGGAGAGCAGCCGTCGATCGATGCAGCCTCCTCCAGATCCATCGGAATACCCTTGATGAATCCGTTAAGGATGAACACTGTCATCGCACCGCCGAATCCGAGATACGCAAAGATTATACCGGGTACCGACTGAAGCATAGGGATGCCTATGAACTTGCCCACATCCCTGAAGGTGGAAATAAGCGGAAGCATAACCACCTGGAAGGGAATTATCATAGACGCAATAAAAGTAAAATATATAACCGTTGACCACTTCGTCTTGTTACGGCATATGACCCACGCTGCCATCGCGCCGAAGAGCGCAAGCAGCACCAGCGACAGGACGGTTATGATAACCGAATATTCAAACGCCGACCAGAAAAGGAAGTGCGTATTGTTGATAACATCCTTCAGGTTGGATATAAGCTGCGGGATGCTTACTCCTTCGAAGCCTATAGGGTTGGCTGTTATCATATCCGTAGGCTTGCAGGAATTGATCACAACAAGGAAGAACGGAAACAGTACATAGATTGCTATAACTATCGCTATCACCAGCTTAACCGCGATCGTTGAAGTCTTTTCTCTTGTCTTCATTACAGTTCCACCTCCCTCTTATTGGATATACGAACCTGAACTATCGATACAACGGCAAGGATAATGAAGAACAGAACTGCCTTGGCCTCGCCGAATGCGTATTCATTGTTTATAACGGCTGTACTGTAGATATTAAGTGCCAGCATTTCCGTACCATTGGTAAGATAATTGCCCATAAAGTCAGCTACGGATCCGGTACCGTTAGTCAGTGCCAGGTTAACGTCGAACTGCTTAAACGCAGACGTAAGCGTCAGGAAGGTGCATATCGTGATCGTCGGGGCGATCATAGGTATCTTAATGTTGAAGAGTGTCTGTGTCGCATTGGCTCCGTCTATGGATGAAGCCTCCAGTACATCTCCCGGTATCGTATTAAGACCGGTTATATAGATAAGCATTATGTAGCCGGCATACTGCCATACATATACGATCACGATGCCGATAAATGCTGTTTTTGTCTCCGACAGCATCGAGTATCTGGCATCAAACAGCGCCGTCGTGAACTTCGTGATAACATTCGAGAATATGAACTGCCAGATATAACCCAGAACGATTCCTCCTATAAGGTTCGGAAGGAAGTAAGCTGCCCTGAAGAATCCGAGACCCTTTATTTTTGATGTACACAACAGGGCAAGAAGGAATGCCACAAGATTAACAAGTATGATATTGAAAACCACAAACAGGAAGGTTATAAGGATCGACCATATGAAACCGGGCTGCTTGAACATCCTTGTGTAATTGGCCATTCCCACAAACCCTTTCATCTTTATGCCGTTCCAGTCCGTAAAGGAATAGCCTATACCAAGCACAAGCGGTATGATGACCGTAACCGCAAATGCGAACAGAAGCGGAAAAAGGAATATTATGTTAACTATTGTTCTGTGGTGCTTAAACGTAGGGAACAGATAAAGCCCTGCGAAGAATAATACGGCTCCGACCACAAGAGCCCCTCCCCTTAATGTGTTTCCCGTCTTCCCTATAGCCATCGCCAGTCCCCATATCATAAGGATCAGACCGGCTATAAGGCATCCGAAGGATGCTGTTTTTCTCATAACGGAGAATTCGCCCATAAGATTTCTCTCCTTTCAGTAAATCCTTTCCATAAAACCTTTTGTTAAAAAATGGGGGCCGGAATGCCCCCACTTTTCAATTTACCTCACCGGTCTTTCGACCGTCTAAAATTAATTGTATCATTCAGTGTATCAGTTAGCATAGTATGACTGTATAACCTGTGCCATTGTCGATGCGAACCCGTCGGCATCAAGCTTACCCTGAGCGTAATCTGCGAATACCTGACAGGTTACGTTCTGAAGTCCGTCCTTCTTAAGCATTGTATGCCATCCTGAGTACTTGCCGGCATCAATATAGCTCTTCATGCTCTTGTAGAAGGGATTGACTGCTTCGTACTTGCAATCGTCAAACGGAGATACAAGGCCTGCCTGATTTACAAGAATATTCTGAGCCGAATCACCTGAACACCAGTTGAAGAATTCCTTGGCTCCGTCTACATTACCTTCGCTGTATGCTACCCAATAGCTGGGGGGACCTGCTATTATGGTATCAATACCGTCCTCGAAAGCGTAAGGAGCAAAGCCGCACTCGAAGCTTACATCATCGGGGCTGGTCACACACCAGTTACCCTGTGTTATAAATGCATACTTGCCATCCTTGAAGCCGGCAACCTGCTGGTCGTATGTACCGTCAACAAGAAGTTCGGGATCCGAGTACTGATTCATCATTCCTATGAACTCAGCAAAATCCTTCATTCTCTTCTCATCAACCTTGCCGCCGTCATTTAGAAGATCTATATAAGTGGTATCATCAGCCTTAAGGCCTGCATCAAGGTACTGGGCAAATACGTGTGTACCTGAGCTCCATCCGAGATTGGCAGGCTCTGCGCACCATCCGAGAACTGCCGTGATACCGAGTTCACCCTTCTTCTCATCAAGCGTCTTAAATGCATCCGCGTAAGCCGAAGGACTTGTGAGTGATGCAGGATCAACACCTGCTGCCTTGAGCACATCCGCATTGTATCCCAGTGCTGTTGCTTCAACGGTGTAAGGGAAGCCGATGGTACCCATTGATGCGTTAATAAGCTCGAAGCCTGTCTTATCTGTCCATGCCTCTCCCGCAAGGTCTGCCAGCATTCCGTCCCATGTATCTGCCTGATTGGCTTCTATAACAAAGATATCCGGCATGTTGTCAGCTTGGTACATCTTCTTGAGCTCATCTGATGCGTTTGTGTCACCACCGATGGTCTCAACTATAAGTGTGTTGCCTGTCTCTTCATTATAAAGCTTTGCAAGATCCTGAAGCTGCTGATCGATCTCAGGCTTACCGTTGAGAAGTCTTACTCCTTCTCCTGATGCAGCCGGTGCAGCACTGTCTGCTTCCTCAGCCGGTGCTTCCTCATCTGTTGTAGCCTCTGCTTCGCTTCCTGCGTCAGCTGCCGGTGCTGTTGCTGTTGCTGCGCCGCCGCAAGCGCTGAGGCTTGCTACCATTGCTCCTGCCAAAAGAACTGATAAAAATCTACTCTTCATTTGTTTCCCTCCATAAAACTCTTCTCTGTTTTCTGTAACCTTTCGAACGCCTTTGTGCATATTGCACAATTGGCATTCTTCACACATACCGACTTTTGCGCATAAGTTTGTTGTACTTATGTTATCACCTTATGCGCATAAGGTCAAGTACTTTTTTTTTAATTTTCTAATTTTATGGAGATCTGTGTTATTTACTGTGCTATTCCTATTATGACAGGCAGTTCTTCAATGCCCGTAAGATTATACTCTGCCGCTTCGCTTCTCGCGGCTGCCCCTATGGCCGCAGTATGCATACCTGCTGCCTTCGCAGCTTCTATTCCGGCATCGGCATCCTCTACCACCAGACAGTTATCAGGATCCTCGCCCAACAGCTTTGCAGCTTTTAAGAATACCTCGGGGTCAGGCTTGGATCTTGTTATCTGCGTTCCGTCCGCCACTGCATCAAAGGCATCCGTCAACTCTGTCCTTTCAAGGATATATGCGGTATTCTTACTTGATGACCCTACCGCAAGACGTAAACCTGCATTACGGAGTAAGTTCAGATTATCCCTGACGGCCGAATCGACATCATTTCTCGTCATTGTACCCAGATATTCTCTGTATATTTCATTCTTCTCTTCCAGATATTTTTCCTTAACATCCTCAGATATAGGTTCACCATGATATTTCTCCAGGATTATCTCCAGGCTTTCCGCACGGCTTACACCTCTTAATCTGTCATTATCCTCTTCCGTAAAATCTATATCCAGCCGGTCTGCCAGCTTTTTCCATGCCTTATAATGATATTTGTCCGTAAAGACCAGAACGCCGTCCAGATCAAAGATCACAGCTTTGCAGTCCATTGTTCTCCTCCTCTTAACCTGTGAAGCACTCCCAAATGACTGAATTCAATAATA
This sequence comes from Lachnospiraceae bacterium, assembly GCA_024691125.1. Lineage (GTDB taxonomy): Bacteria > Bacillota > Clostridia > Lachnospirales > Lachnospiraceae > UBA2868. The sequence goes on from JAILNV010000168.1 coordinate 7,413, forward strand.
TCGCCCTCAGTGAGCTCCACCTTCATTTCTTCCCTGTCAACGCCCAGGCATAACAGGCATCCGTGATAACCGAACCTGAAGGAATATCCGGCAAGCTTGTCAGGAAGGAAAGGATCTATTGACAGTCCTTTTTCATCTATCCTTATTCCTCCGAAGCCGTATACAAGAGCCATATAGGCACCTCCCATATTTGCCGTATGCACTCCGTCGGTACTGTTTCCGTGAAGATTCAGAAGATCAAGCTTGGCCGAATCCCCGAAATACCTGACTGCCTCGTCATGAAGGCCCAGCCTTGATGCCTGCATCGAGAATACGCAGGTCGACAGTGACGAATCATGCGTAGTGATCTTTTCATAATATCTGAAGCTCTTCTCCATAGTCTCTCTGTCCGCATTTCCGGGAAACAGGAAATGGGCCAGTACCGTATCCGCCTGCTTACACACCTGATATCTGTACAGATGAAGAGGATGATAATGAAGGAGAAGCGGAAAGTCGCTCTTTGGCGTAGCCGCGATATCCCATACGGGTTTCTCCAGAAAGCTGTCATCCTGCGGACTTATGCCAAATCTCTCATCATACGGAAGATACATATTCTCCGAAGCCCTTATCATCTCTGCAAGTTCGTCCTCGGTTATATTCAGCCGTTCCTTCAGCTCTGCGATCTTCTCACGCCTCTCAAACATATGCATGAGCCTGACCGCCCACTTCATTCCGTATGCCGCAGCGCAGTTGGTATAGAAGTTGTTATCCACCATACAGGTATATTCATCCGGTCCCGTAACCTCATTTATGACGAACTTACCGTCACGGTTGTAATTACCCGTGTCAAGCCACAGCCTGGCTGTCTCTATAAGGATCTCCTCGCCTTCATCAACTATATAATCCGAGTCTCCCGTCGCCAGATAATAGCTTACTACGGCATATGAGACCGCACCGTTTATGTGATATGCCGCACTTCCACTCGGAAAATATCCCGAGCATTCCTCACCGGTTATGGTTCTCCACGGATAGAGGGCACCCTTCTTATGTCCCAGTAAAGCTGCGTTCTCCCTTGCCTTATCAAGCGTTTCGTACCTGAAAGAAAGGATGTTGCGGGCAAGCTTTTTATCGGTCAGGATAAAGAACGGCAGAGTATACATTTCCGCATCCCAGAAATAGTGTCCTTCGTATCCTTCTCCCGTAAGGCCCTTGGCAGCAATACTGCTGCCCTGTACCTTGGGTGCCGAACAGAAAAGCTGATACATATTGAAGGTCATGGCCATATCCAGGTCATCATCACCTTTGATCTCCATGCCTGCTCTCTTCCAGAAGGCACTCAGTATATCACTCTGTTTCTTATACAGCGCTTCTGTATTCTTCTTCGCTTCATCCAGCACCGCGATCACGTCCGATGCCGGATCCTCATTCCTTATCGAATCGGAAAAAGCAGAATACTTAATTACTTTAAACTCATTCCCCTGGGTAAGCTCTGCTTCTATCCTGCATACACATCTCTTATCCTCATTTACGGTGTATCCGGCTGATATCCCGTTACTGTCGGATCCGGGAAATACATGACTTACCGCAGATGCTATTACAACACCGCTTACTCCCGTTTTGCTTACGCACAGAGAGGTATCTCCTTTGACTTCGGACCTCAATACGGTCAGATATGAAGGACTTTCCGCAGCCAGACGCGGATCGTCCGGATCGGAATAGTTCCTGACATCTGCCACATGCCATGAGTCAAAAGCCATTTCCCCGTCAAAGTCCTCGGCTTTTACCGTGTATTCCTGTACGAAGATCTGAGGCCTGTCAAGACTGGCCATCCTCTTTATATAAATATTGACGGTTCTGCCCCCGGGGCTTCTCCATCGTATCTTCCTTGCCGTAAAGCCTCCGTTCATGTCAAGGATCCGTTCGTTTGACAGAAGCTCACCCTGACCCATCTCAAAGCGCTCTCCGCAGACATACAGCTCAATAGTCTGGGTATCGGCCACGTTCAGCATGGTCTGCTTCTTCTCCACGAGATTGCACAGGCTCTCCGCCTGCTTCATGGGGATTATCTCATACACGCCTCCGAGATACATGCCTCTCATGGTTGAGTAACCGGAGGGTACACCCTCCTCGAGGGTGCCCCTTACTCCGATATACCCGTTAGCATTGGAAAACAGAGTTTCATTGAGTCTCAGTTCACTGTTATCATATTTTTCTTTTCTGATTATGATCCTGTTATTGTGCATAATATGCCTCAATAGCCTTACTTAATGTTTCAAGGAACTCATCCGTACTCTTAAACGATCCCTTGGCAAAATCCTGGAAGATAACCGCCGATACGTTCTGGGCGAGTCCTTCCTTCCATCCCTGCCAGTGCCATGCCGAGGTCTTGCCTGCAGCCGTATAATCGCTTATCGTTGCGGCGAAGGGATCCTCGGGCATATGAGTGGATGAGGTAAAGGGTGATACGCAGCCGCATTCCTTTGCAAGTATTTCCTGTCCGCCGTCATTCTCCGAACACCACTGGATGAAGGCCTTGGCTTCTTCAACATTACCCTCGTTATAAAGACCCCACCAGTTGGGTGAATTGGTCTGGATGGTGTCCTGTCCCTCAATAAATGCGTATGGGATCATTCCTACCTCAAAATTACCTGCTGCCGCATACTGATCCGCATAATTGCCTGTCATTGCGGCTCCGATCCATGAACCCTGTGTTACGAATGCATACTTGCCTGCTGCGAAATTGGCTATCTGATCGTCATAGGTACCGGATACGCCGTTGTCATCCGTATACTCGTTAAACAGCGCTACCATCTCTGCCCAGGGCTTTGCTCTTTCCATATCCAGCTTACCGCCGTCATTTATAAGATCGATATAGGTAGTATCATCACGTGCAAGTCCCACATCAAGATAGGTTCCGAGAAGGTGCTGACCTGCCGTCCACCAGAGGTTTGCCGCCTCGGTATAATATCCGACTACCGATGTAAGTCCCAGCTCATCCTTCATGGAATCAAGCTTCTCAAATGCCGCTCTCATGCTCTCGGGACCTGTTATTGACTTCGGATCTATGCCTGCCTTGTCAAGTATTGCCTTGTTATAGGTAAGTCCGATCGCTTCCGTTGTTGTGGGGAAGCCGTATACTTTTCCGCCGTTTACATACTCGGCTTCGGTATCCTCTGTCCATGCCTCACCGGTAAGGTCTGTAAGCACATCCTTCCATGTCTCGTAATGGGTATCGCCCTCGAATACGAAGATATCCGGCATGTTTCCGGCCTGGTAATAGTTCTTAAGTACCGCCTGCGTATCCTGACCGCCGCCTATTGAATCGATCTCGACCGTTATTCCCGTCTTCTCCTCGTATGCCTTAGCCAGTGAATGAAGTCCCACATCGATCTCTGCCTTATTGTTTACAAGACGGATGGTGGTCCCGCCTGCAGGAGCGGCTGCGTCTTCCGTTCCTGCATCCTGTGAATCATCCGATACTTCCGTTCCCGGATTCTGATCCGCTCCCGCTGTTGCCGCAGCTGCTCCCGCGCAGCCTGTAATTGTCATTGCCAGTGTTGACATTGTAAGTAATAATGCCAATGCTTTTCTTTTCATAGCTTCCTCCTTAGTAAATTGTTTTTATATGCATCTTCTGCATTTGCTTTCCTGGAAATAATCATAGATGGTTAACCGGAATGTATACAAGCTGATTTTTTTACTTTGTTTACATACACCAAAAAAAGGCTTCCCATATGTGAAAATCACACATGGAAAACCTTTGATTTTACTAAAATATTAATAATTTTACTAAATCTGCCTGCATTTTTAGTAAAATCAGGTAAAATCCCCGGTTAATGCAGGTAATTCGTTACACTCTTACGCCATTTGACTCTGGCACCGATCCGGTATGTCTCATAATCGCCGCTTCCCTCGAAAATATTGATAAGCGCCTGTCCGGCAAGGAAGCCCCTTTCATAATCAGGTACGCTTACAGTCGTAAGTCCCAGATACCTCGCAATGATTATATCGTCAAACCCGCATACGGAAATATCATCCGGTACCTTGATCCCGTTCTCCTGAAAACGCCTTATGGCGCCTATTGCCATCATATCGTTGGCACACACAAGCACCGATGGCATCCTGTCCCTCAGCATTATGAGCCGTGCAGCCTGCGCGCCGCTCTTCTCACGCCAGTCACCATCGTAAAGGTCGTTTTTATTAAACGGGATATCATGCTCCTTAAGCACATCCCTGAACGCCCTGTACCTCTCTCTTCCGTCGTCGGTGTCCTCACCCTTAAGGAAGGCAAAGGTGGTATGCCCTGATTCCACCAACCGTTCAACGAGCTGTCTCTCACCCTCGTAATTATTTACTATCATGCTCTTTATCATGGGATGAAGCATCTCGCGGTCAAGCGTTACGACCGGGATCCCCTTATCGGCTACCGCTCTTACATCCTCATCCCCGATACCCGAGCTTAAGATGATACAGCCGCTCACCTCGTCCGGATCCGAATACCGTTCTATGACGTCTCCCGCGCAGATCAGTATATGATAGCCGTGTTTAACCACGTAATCGCTTATACCGTGAAGTATATCGAGATAAAACAGCGTATCAAAATCGCTGAAGCTGACCATTATGGTCCTTCGCCTGTCATCCACACTGTCCTGCATCCTGTGGACATATCCCATCTCACGCGCAATGGCAAGTATCTTCTCCCTTGTTTCACGGCTCACATTCTTTCTTTTATTAAAGACATTCGACACCGTAGCCATGGATACTCCGGCTTTTTCCGCTATTTCTTTTATCCCCGTCATTGTATTTTCCTTATTACAGATTCACTTCCGTACAGTCCGACACTGCTGAAGCCGTAGAAGCTTGATTTTCTCGGTCTGGTCACAGTATCCCTTATAACAAGCCTTGTCGGAAGTATGATCTGGCGCTTCGTCTTCTCACCCTTAAGCTGTTTAAGCAGGGTCTGCGCCGCTACTATTCCCTTTTTCTTTACATCCTGATGTACCGTGGTAAGAGCCGGTCTGTGAAGGCTTCCGAGCATATTATCATCAAAACCCGCTATTGAGATGCCTTCAGGTACCCTGATCCCCCTGTCGGTAAGCGCCGCCATAAGAGTCACAGCATACAGGTCGGATACACACATAACAGCCGTATAATCCATCGAACGTTTACACATCTCTTCAAGGCTCTCTTCTATCTCGTCGCTCTTCGGGCGGATCTTCAAGAAATCCTCTTCCTTATATTCAATACCGCTCTCTTCAATAGCTCTCTTATATCCGCTGAACCTCGCATAATCGACACCTGTATTGTTATCCGACATAAAGGCTATGCGCTTATGCCCGCAGGATATGATATGCTTTACCATATCGTATGTGCCCTTCTCATCATCAAGCCCGACATTTGTAAAATGTTTAAGTCCTTCAATACTGTATGTGTCTATGCATACGATGGGCTTCTTGTACTTCGTACTTACCCTGAGTCCGTCATCACCTATCATACCAAAAAGAATCAGCCCGTCAACATTCCATGTGGACACGTGGCGCATAATTTTCTCAGTATCGCGTGAAATATAGAGCATCATAAAATACCCTGCATTCCTTATGGTCTCCTCTATACCTCCGATCAGTTCGGAAACGAAGGGATCCATGATAAGATTCTCATATTTATCTGCTCTTGCCTTAAGCGCCACGCCGATGATCTTTGATTCATTCTGCGCAAGATTTCTCGCATTTATATTGGGAACATAGTCAACCTCATCGAGAAATTCCTGAACCTTGAGCTTGGTCTCCTCAGATACCTCCCCGGACTTTCCGTGAATAACATTGGATACCGTGGTCGTTGACATATTTAAACGCTGTGCTATCTCTTTTATCGTGATCATTTCAAAAAACCCCTTTACAAACTCTTAAAGTTATTGTATTTTGTTTGTATGTTATCACTTATGCGCATAAGGTGTCAATATTTTTAAAGAAAGTTTGTGATGGTTTGCTTAATTTGATTAACTGATCATCAAAAACCAGAAATAAAATAAAAGATTAAGTAACGGAAGGCATGGGAATGGATCTAAAATTTATTAAAGAATTGGCAGATAACATGGTAATACCCGCCGATATACCCAGGGGTGATATGCCGGGTGACAGGGTGAACATAGCAGACGCCCAGATAAGTAATGCAAGGGGCCTGTTCCCCCTGCTGTATGAGATGGCAGACAATACAGCTTCAGGCAGTGCGTACGGTCGTGTTGTAGTATCCGTATACGGCGGGTCGGGATCGGGAAAAAGCGGACTGGCTGCGATCCTTACATATATGTTTGACCGGGCAGGTATCGGCTGCCGGTCCGTATCCGGTGACAACTATCCCAACAGGATACCTTCGGATAACGATAACGAAAGACTGCATATATTCAGGACCGGCGGAATAAAGTCACTCAGGGACTCAGGAAAGCTTGACATCGTGGTATCGGATGAACTCACTTCACTCATGACAGATAATAAGGACTCGGATACAGAGCTTTGCAGCAGATATGAATGGCTTTCCGTCTACATAGAAGGCGGAACACGTGCACTGCGTTCATATCTT
>JAILNV010000189.1 GCA_024691125.1 Lachnospiraceae bacterium
TTACTCAAAAAGGTATAGCCAAGACAGCGGAGATTGCGGATGCTGTCGGACTAAGTCAGCCTAGAGTAAGAGTGTTATTGGCGGAATTAGTTGCTGAGGGAATAGTTGAACCCCAGGGCGAAGGAAGAGCAAGAGCCTATAAAAAGGTGATCGAGAGGGACAGCATAGTATTAGAATAGAATAAATGATCAATATCGAATCTGCTTCTATTGGAATAATGGAAACGTGCTCATTGAAGAAATCGGAGATTATCACTAAGGAGGTGACCTGTATGATGAATGAATAACGTACCTCGAACCGTTACAAAAATGTTACAGATATAGGGAGCGATAAACTGCGCGAAAGAGTTCTTTCGTGCAATGTTTGTAAAGAAATGTAATCGGGAGAGGGAAAACAGATGAAATACTATATGCCCGTTAGGGTTTTTGACGAGAAAGACTGTGTAAGCTATCATGCGAAGGATATTTCCGCATTGGGAAAGAGAGCTCTTATTGTTACAGGAAAGAAATCTGCCGCGATAAACGGCTCCCTTAAAGACGTTACGGATGCCCTGCGGCAAAACGGTACGGATTATTGGATATTTTCGGAAGTAGAGGAGAATCCGTCCGTGGAGACAGTGTTTGCCGCAAGAGACAGGTTCATATCTGAGAATATTGATTTCGTGATAGGTATAGGCGGAGGATCACCAATGGATGCAGCCAAGGCGATAGCGCTTGTGCTTAAGCATCCCGAGGCGGATCTTGAGTACCTGTATGATAAGTCGGCAGATCCTTCTGCACTTCCGGTCGTCTGTGTGCCCACTACCTGCGGAACGGGCTCTGAGGTGACCGGGGTATCCGTCCTTACGCGTCATGATAAGAAGACCAAGATATCTATGGTCCACAGGGTTTATCCGGCGCTTGCCTTAATTGATGGTAAATATCTTAAGTCCGCACCGCATACACTTATTGTAAACAGTGCTGTAGATGCACTTTCACATTTATATGAGAGTGTACTGAACGCCAAGTCAGATGATTATGTGAGGATGACTGCGGAAGCCGGCCTTAAGCTGTGGGCGGAGTGTAAGGATGTGCTGACGGGAGAGAAGCAGGCGGATGAGCAGGATTATGAGAAGCTTATGAGGGCATCTGCATTTGCGGGTATGTCGATAGCCGGAAGCGGGACTTCACTTCCTCATGCCTTAAGCTATATACTGACGTATGATCTTTTACTTGAACATGGAAAGGCTGTAGGATATTTCCTTCCGGGATTTATGGCAGAGGCGCCTGCTATAGAACGGGATGAACTGCTTTCTCTGTCCGGCTTTGACAGTATTGATGATTTTATTTCTTTCATTAACAGAGTTTTGGGCAAACAGGATATAGCACAGTCCGAGCTTGAAAAGACCTGTATTGCAGTAGCATCCAATCAGGCGAAAATGAAATCGGCATCATTCGAAGTAGATGAAAAGATGCTTGAAAGGATCGTATATTTCCGACAGAAGAATGGTATGCCATGATCCCAACAACGGAGGTCATGAAAGAAGAGCACGCCGTTAGCAGGGAACCATATGAAAAAGATATCTGCCGGGTTTACCGCCTGGATGAACAACCTCACAATATACAGAAAGCTGATATTCTTCTATGCGTAATTTGCGAATGGACGTCTCTGCGTTTTTGATATATAATGACAAATGGTGGAGCCGGAGAACCGTCCCCCGGTTCACGGTTCAGAGCCGGAGAACCGTCCCCCGGTTCAAGGCTTGGGAAAGGAAGGTGATAATATGGCAAGTGAGAAAAGCGGTGGATTATTTGAGAACCGAAAGCTTGAAAGGCTGTATGCGGAATATGACATGAATGATGTCATAGACAGGCAGAAGTATAACATGATAATGGGCGGCATCGTAGCATACGGGCTTATTATAAATCTTATCTTATGCAAGGCTGTCCCTCATGTATATGAAATTATCAATCCGCTGTTGTTTATGCTGATTTATTTTGCCCTGGTCATCATGGGAACAATTATGTCGGCAAGATCGGGTAATCCCGTGATAAGCTTTATCGGTTATAACATGGTGGTTGTTCCCTGCGGACTGGTAGTGTCAGCGGCTGTTGAGGCATACGGCGGAGTGGATAGTGCGATAGTCGGACAGGCATTTACTTATACCTTATGTATAACGGGAATAATGATAGCGGCAAGCATGCTGATGCCGGCTGTTTTTGAGACGATAGGCAGGTATCTGTTCGTCGGCCTTATCGCGGTACTCATAGGTTCCGTGGTTGGAATATTTATAAACGGTGTATTTAATGTTATGTCATGGTTGGGAGCACTCCTGTTCAGCCTGTATATAGGTTATGATTTCTACAGGGCGCAGCAGTACACGCCTACGCTTGATAACGCTATTGACTGTGCACTGGATATTTACCTTGACATAATAAACCTGTTCCTGAGGCTTCTCAGCATATTGGGAAGAAGGAGCAGGGACTGATATCACAATAATCCGAGAAAAGCCCCCAGATTGCCGCGCTTTCCGTTTGTGGCGCGGTGCGAGAACAGGTAATCGGGATTATGACAGGTACATATACCCGGAAGCTCGATGTTCTCTTCGGGAACGCCGGCCTCGAGCATGATGAGGCGGTTGGCGTCTCTTAAGTCAAGCAGATATTTACCGTCACCCTTATCTCTTAAAAAGGTATGATCACTTATGGTATCCCCGGCGGACAACAGGCAGCCGGGGAATTCTTTTAAGAATTCGTCGGCAACATCCTCGCTTATCTCATAACAGTCCATGCATATGCAGGGACCGATACCGCATACAAGGTCATGAGGATCTGTGCCGAAGCGCTCGCGCATTGCGTTTACGGTTGCCTGTCCCATACGGTTTACGGTTCCGCGCCATCCCGAATGCGACAGACCGACGGCTTTCCTGACGGGGTCGACAAAGAAGAGCGGGACACAGTCTGCATACAGGGTCACCAGCACGATGCCGGGGGTATCGGTTATAAGACCGTCAACATCGGAATATTCAAGCGGACGGGTTATGCCGCAGCCTTTGTCCTTATCGGTCACGGTCCGGACATTAACGGTGTGTGTCTGGTGTGAGAGCACGAAACACGAAGGGTCACAATCAAGAACCTGCGCCATGCGTCTGTAATTTTCATCGACATTTTCTTTGATGTCGCCCCGTGTGTAGCCAAGATTCATCGTTGAATATATACCTTCGCTCACGCCGCCTCTGCGGGTCGAGAAGGCGTGCCGGATCCCTTCTATGCGGCTGAGATTGTTAAAAGTCAGATATTCCACACCGTTTTTTATGTTTTTGTTCATTTGATGATCCCCCGATTTGTCATAAGGGGTACCGCTTGCGGTGTGCATTCGTTATCACGAATGTCATAAGGCTACGGATTCCTTATGACGGTCCTCAACGTTCATAATCTGCTTTACACCAACATATATCTTAATAGGTACCGCCTGATTCTGATATAATGGATTATACCCAAAGAACATGGATAATTTCAACAGATTAACTTTGTGAAAGTAAAAAAACAGGTACTGCCGCGAATAGTTACAGAATGTGATAAAAACGTCTTGACGCGTGGATAATTGTATGCTATCCTTATTGAGCTGGCGCTGAGAGGCGTTTTTATTTTTGGCATTTATTTTTGGCATATTTATGCTGTCAACTTATTTAACACGCGGAGGTAAATATAATGCGTACTAGAATAACACTTGCCTGCACAGAGTGCAAAAACCGTAACTATGATACAACCAAGGATAAGAAGACACATCCTGACAGAATGGAAACAAAGAAGTACTGCAGGTTCTGCAAGAGACATACAATGCATAAGGAGACCAAGTAAGCCGGCTTTGATACCGCAGTGATTTCGGCAGGTAATAAAGGAGAAGCTATGGGAGATACAAATACTAATGCAGTTGAGAAGGCAGCGAAGAAGAGCGGAAGCTGGTTCAAGGGACTGAAGGCAGAATATAAGAAGGTTATATGGCCGAACAAGGATGAGGTTACCAGGCAGACGATAGCGGTTGTGGCAGTATCGCTTGTGGTTGGTGTGATCATCGCCATCCTTGACATGGGTCTTCAGTATGGTATTGATTTTATCATAAACCTTTGATTGTCGTTGTTCAGTGATAGGAGATCAGGTATGTCAGAGTCAAACAGTACAGAAGCCAACTGGTACGTTGTCCATACTTATTCGGGATATGAGAATAAAGTAAAGGCAAATATTGAAAAGGCTATAGAAAACAGGCATCTGGAAGAGGAAATCCTGGAAGTAAGGGTTCCGATGCAGGATGTTACCGAGATGAAGAACGGGGTCAGGAAGACCTCGGCCAAGAAAATGTTCCCGGGTTATGTACTTATCAACATGATAATGAATGATGTTACATGGTACGTGGTTAGGAATACCCGTGGAGTTACAGGCTTTGTGGGTCCGGGAAGCAAGCCGGTTCCGCTGTCGGAGTCTGAGATGAAGCCGCTTGGCATCAAGACAGAGAATGTATTCATTGATTTCGTCGAAGGCGACACGGTTGCTGTTGTTGCCGGAGTATGGAAGGATACTGTCGGAGTAGTCCAGAGGATGGATATGGGTAAGCAGACGGCTACTATCAATGTAGAACTGTTCGGACGCGAGACACCCGTTGAGATAAGCTTCGCTGAAATAAGCAAGCAGAGATAATACTAATTCAGAAGTTCGTTACATTTATTATAGATCGCTTAACAGCGGCTCCTTAACGAACTGTGGGAGGGAAATGGTTCCCGCCACGACCACATTATTTAGGAGGAATTAAAATGGCAAAGAAGGTAGAAGGCTACATTAAGCTGCAGATTCCTGCCGGCAAGGCAACTCCGGCACCTCCGGTTGGTCCTGCTCTGGGTCAGCACGGTGTAAACATTGTTGAGTTTACAAAGCAGTTTAATGCAAGGACAGCAGACAAGGGTGATCTTATCATTCCCGTTGTCATCACAGTTTATGCAGACAGGAGCTTCAGTTTCATAACAAAGACTCCGCCTGCAGCAGTACTCATCAAGAAGGCATGCAACATCAAGTCAGGTTCGGGCGTTCCCAATAAGCAGAAGGTTGCTACTCTGAGCAAGGCTAAGCTTCAGGAGATCGCAGAGACTAAAATGCCCGATCTTAATGCAGCTTCACTGGAAGCAGCAATGAGCATGATCGCAGGTACCGCCAGAAGTATGGGCGTTACGGTTGAGGAATAGGATACGTCAGAGGTATGCCGTTATGCGGCGGATACCTTATGACCGGCGTGTGATGATTAAAGGATAAGGAGATTACTTATATGAAACACGGAAAGAAGTACCAGGAAGCAGCTAAGCAGATCGAGCGTGCAACCGTTTACGAGCCTGCTGATGCCATTGCACTGGTTAAGAAGACAGCTACAGCTAAGTTTGATGAGACTATTGAGTGCCATATCCGTACAGGCTGTGACGGACGTCATGCAGATCAGCAGATCCGTGGCGCCGTAGTACTGCCTAACGGAACAGGACGTGTTACAAGAGTTCTTGTATTTGCAAAGGGAGATAAGCTTGCAGAGGCAGAGGCTGCCGGAGCTGATTTCGTAGGCGGAGATGAGCTGATCCCCAAGATTCAGAACGAAGGATGGCTTGACTTTGCTGTTGTTGTTGCAACACCTGATATGATGGGCGTTGTAGGTCGTCTGGGTAAGGTTCTCGGACCTAAGGGACTCATGCCCAACCCTAAGGCCGGCACGGTTACAATGGATGTTACCAAGGCAGTTAACGATATCAAGGCAGGTAAGATCGAGTACCGTCTTGACAAGACCAATATCATTCATGTTCCGCTTGGAAAGGCTTCATTCAGTGAAGAGAAGCTCCAGGAGAACTTCAATACTCTTATGGAAGCTATTGTTAAGGCAAGACCGAGTGCACTTAAGGGTCAGTATTTAAGAAGTATAGTACTTGCTTCGACTATGGGACCGGGCGTGAAGGTTTCAACAGCCAAGTTCTAAGATTGTATTAGGATTATTTGACCAAGTGTGTTATAATAAATGGGATATGCGGATGCATATCCCATTTTGTTATGCAAATGGATAAGCGATGGGGATTCGGAGAGTATAGATGACTTACGTAAGACGGTATTTGGTAAGGGCTGTAGAAGCAGTCTGCATTCTTCTGCTTATGATGTCCATTCAGGGCTGCGACTCAGTTACGGGTATGGTTAAGAAGGCTGCTGAACTGATTGCACCCGGAATGGATGACGGACAGGCGACGGGCATTGTTATTACCAAAGGAGATGAAGAGGCCGGTCAGGAACAGGAAGCTCCGGTTATTGTTCTTAATACAGATGATTCTCCGGTGATAACGGTAGAGAATAATATCGTAGATGGTACACCGGGTCAGAGCGAAACGGGTAATGCCGGAGATTCAGAGACATCCGAACTGCCGGAGGAAGATATATGGGATGACAGCAGCAAGACATACTCCATGACAGCAGCAAACCGGGAAGAGACCTCACTTGCATTCATAGGTGATATATGCTTTCATGATGCCTATTCCAATATGGCTGCTTTAAGAGAGCGTGCAGGTGGGATATATGACTGTATATTACCGGAAGTTATGGAAGGGCTTAAGGCTGCAGACATACTTATGGCGAACAATGAGTTCCCCTACAGCGACAGAGGTACGCCAACTGCAGGTAAACAGTATGCTTTCAGATCCAAACCGTCCAACGTAAACCTTCTTCATGAAATAGGGGTGGATATTGTATCACTTGCTAATAATCATGCATATGACCACGGACCTGATGCGCTGTCGGATACCGTTGACATACTGACGGATGCGAAAGTTCCGTTTGTGGGTGCGGGGAAAAATATAGATGAAGCTGTAAAACCGGTGTATATACGGATAAATGGCAGGACGATCGCGTATACGGCCGCCACTCAGATTGAACGCCAATCCAATCCGGATACGAAAGAGGCAACTGCGGATTCACCCGGGGTGTTAAGGACGTTGGATCCCACAAGATATCTTAAGGTTATCGAAGAAGCGGCTGCAAACAGTGATTTTTGTGTGGCATATGTGCATTGGGGCAGTGAGAACACCGATCTGGTGGAAAAGAGCCAGAAGGATCTTGCAAAGAAATATGCTGCAGCGGGGGCGGATCTTATTATAGGCGATCATTCACACTGTATTCAGGGACTTGATTATGTGGATGGGATTCCGGTTATTTACAGTCTTGGTAACTTCTGGTTTAATTCAAAGACTGTAGATACGGGTTATCTTAGTGTTGTCCTTGATGAGAATTTCTCCATAAAGACCATACAGTTTGTTCCGTGCGTACAGGAAGGATGCAAGACAAGGAAGGCTGAAGGAGATAAGAAGGGAGCGATACTTTCTTATCTTCAGGGAATATCGGATTATGTATCAATAGACGAGGACGGATATATTACAAGATCCGATACTAATCATAATAAGCAGAACGGGCAGAATACATCTCCGTCGCGTAAGAAAGAAGAGGATCAGGCGGCAGATCCGGCACAGGTTGATCCGGCTGCAGTATTACCGGCGGTACCGGCTCTTTGATCTCCCGTTTGGAAATAATATAATTTGAGGTTTCGGTATGGAATTGGGCGTGTTACTAAGTAGAAACTATGCTTTTGTATTTACGATGGTGCTCCTTGCATTCACTGTTTTATCAAATACGAGGATGGAGCGCTCTGTAAGAAAAAGATTCATTCAGTTCATATGTATGTGCGTTATACAGGCAGTTATTGAACAGCTTGAGATGCATTACGGCGAACTGGAACATGCCAATGTGCAGCGCCTTCTTCTTTCAACAGCCGGGTATGTCTTAAGGACTGCGCTGGTTTACATAATTATTCTTATAATGCTTAGACACGAAAGCAGGAAGATAAGGATCCTGCTATGTATTCCATGGGCTGTTTTCAGCATTCTTATGCTCGTTAATCTTAAAACCGGAACCATATATTCATTTAATGAGAGTAATGAGCTCACACCGGGTCCCCTGTATGGCATTACAATACTGGTTTTGGTTTTTTACCTGACCGTTATAGTATGGTACAGCTTCGCAGAAGGGGCTAAAAGAGCATCGGCGGGTATTGAAGAGGGAGGAGCGGAACGCAATACGATCCTTATAAGCTTTGGCTTTATAATTCTTAATGTCATAGCGCTTAATACCCTGAAATCCTATGAAAACAATTCAATGATCGCAATGGCATTGTCTGCGCTTGCATATGGCATATATTTCAAGTCTCTGACGCAGGTCGAAGAGAATGAATTCCTTAAGAATACCGAAACAAGAACAGGGCTTCTTAATGAGGGGGCTCTGGTAAGACGAATAAATGAGATGCGGTCCCGCCAGACGGTGGAGGATTATGCTGTTGTGTATTTTGACCTGTCAAGATTCGGGCTTATCAACGATCAGTACGGAACGGAGGTTGGAGACAAAGCGCTTGTTGAGTATGCATCTTTTCTTACATCGATCGTCAGGAAGGATGAGGTTCTTGCAAGACAGGGAAGTGATAAGTTTATTGCGGTCATACATCAGAAAAATCTGGATCTGTTCCTTAAGCAGCTTAGCGGTCTTCCCGTAAGAGTCGAGAATAATGAGAGATCCTATGACATAAATATTGCGGCCATAGCCGGTGTATATACGATCGAGGATACGGATGTTTCGGGCGAAGAGGCTGTTTCCAATGCATATATGGCTCTGAACTACGGTAAGAGCGTGACAAAGAAGAGCATCACTTATCTTACGGATGATCTAAAGAACAGGCTTAAGGATCAGAAACAGTTCGAAATGGACATTCCGATCGCAATGCAGAATGAGGAATTCATACCTTACTACCAGCCCAAGGTTGACAGCTCGACCGGAATGCTGTGCGGAGCCGAGGCACTCGTAAGGTGGCTTCATGAAGGCAATCTGATCTCACCCGGAAGATTCATACCGGTAATGGAAACCAATGATATGATGTGCGATCTGGATTTCTATATGCTTCGCCATGTATGCGCGGATATTTCCTCGTGGATAGAGCAGGGAATGGTCCCTCCCACGATCTCGGTTAATTTCTCCAGAAGAAATCTCTCCAACAGCAGGCTGGCAGAAGATATTGACGCAGTTGTAAGCGAGTATCATGTGCCGAAGAAGATGATAGAAATAGAGATCACGGAAACTATTGATGAGTTCCCCATAAGTGTACTTAACAGCTTCGTAGAGAATCTTCACAGACTGGGCTACAGGGTGGCGGTAGATGATTTCGGAAGCGGCAGCTCATCCCTAAGTCTCCTGAGAGAAGTGACCTTTGATACACTGAAGATAGACAAGGGTTTTGTGGATCGTGCATATGAGAAGGATCTTACTATCCTTGCATATATGATAAGGTTGGCCAAGGCACTTAAGGTTGAAGTTCTTGCCGAAGGTGTGGAGCTGAAGGAGCAGGTTGATACGCTTGCAACACTGGGCTGCTATATAATCCAGGGCTTTTATTTCGACAGACCGATCCCGAAGGAAGAGTTTGAAAAACGTCTTAAGGACAGGAGGTATGATAAATGAGCAGACTTCTTGTTATAAGAAATATAATAAACAGGCTGATGATAGGCCTTGCGGCTGTCTTTGTTATTCTCCTTATCTTTTTCGTTACTCATATAGTACGTGTGAACAGATACAATAATGAAGACAGAAGGATAACTGATGAATCGACAGTAACGGAAGTTACGGTAGATATCCATAAAAGGGGTCTGGCTACCGATGCATGGGAAAAAAATGATGCTTTTGAGAATGTCATTTTAAAGGCCAGAATATATGAAGCGGTTATTATCAATAATTCAAAGAGCGTTATGCCTGATTGGAAGCTTCGGATAAATATCAAGGATGACTGCTACATTAACAATGCATGGTGTGGAACCGTGGAGATCCATCAGCTGAGCGCGAAAGGCGAGAAGGAGCAGACGCTGGATCTCAGAAATACGGATGTTTCTGATATTACGATTGACCACATTGTTGCGGGACAGGATCTGATGATACCTCTTAAGCGCGGAGATTATATTATCTACCATCCGAATACCACTCAGGCTGAGGCAGAGATGCCCGTCAATTCGACAGATGATTTTTCGGGTCAGGTTAATACCGGATTTATTTTCTACGGATTGACGGACGAGATGGATTTTTCGGATTATGAATTTGATTATCATATTCATAAATCGTATTTTTCGGGAACTACAGGAAGAGTATATATGGTACTTCTTCCGTGCTGGACTGTGCTGCTTGTCCTTTTCGGAGCAGTATCATCGCTTATCCTATGGTTTGAGGGAAGGCTGTTCAGACAGGATGAACTGGTCAGGGAATCACTGGCATTATGCGCCAACATGGCCGATTCCAAGGACTATGCATACACCGGGCATTCGGAACGTGTGGCGAAGTATTCAAGAATGATAGCAGAACAGATGGGTATGGATAAGAAGGACTGCGATAATGTATATTATGCAGCGCTTATTCATAATGCCGGTTATAATATGCTCCCGCCTGATCTGCTCAGAAAGACGACTAAGCTGTCGGGGGATGAGTTTAAGCTGATGCAGACACACAGCGTCAGAGGAGCCGAACTGGTTAAAGGTATGAAATCGGTTCCGCATGCCGAGGATGCAGCCAGATATCACCATGAGAGGTATGATGGCAAGGGTTATCCGGAGGGCAAGAAGGGTAATGATATCCCTCTTGTGGCCAGGATAATAAGCGTTGCTGATGCTTTCGATTCCATGAACCATGACAGATCCTACAGAAAGAAGTATACCAGAGAGCATATAAGGGAGGAGCTGATCAGTAATAACGGTACTCAGTTCGATCCGCTGGTAGTTAGTATTTTCCTTGAAGTTCTTGAGGATATCGAGGATTGATCAGATGGCAGAAAATAAGACGATCTTTAAGAAGACGCCATATTATTTATATATTGTTGCGGGGATTTTTCTCAACTGCGCTTTTCGTGTAGTATCCGTAAAAACAGGCTGCCCGGCGCTGCTTGATTCGCTGGGGACTGTTTTTGCTGCTTATTATGGTGGAATAATACCCGGCATGATATGCGCTGCTGTTTCGGGCGGTCTGTGTGTGGCAAACAGTCCGCTTGATGTCTATTACATTGTTCCGGGAGTTGCTGTAGCGGCAGCTGCCGGTTTCTTTTCTGTAAGGACACATTTCATGAAGAGACTGCTTGATGCCATGAATGCAACTCTTATATTGTGCGTTGTGAAGACAATATTTCTAAGTGCCATAAATGTGGCGCTCTTTGAAGGGAAGACAGGACTTTACTATCCTGATGCCATAATAGATTATCTTGATCTGTTCAATATACCATGGGCTATAAGATGTACCGTTGCTTCTTTATATATCTGTTTTGTTGATATGTTTTTTGCGGTAAACGTTTTATTCATAGCATCCAAACAGGCGAAATATATAAAGAAAAAGAGAAGGGCTTCAGAGCTCAAAAAAGCTCTGGGAAAGAAGATCACCCTGATGCTTCTGCCGGCTCTTCTGTTTATACCGGCCCAAACGGTGAATGCTGCATCCAATGTCAATTTCGTACAAAGGCTTTATAACGGCGAGAACGGGATGGTCGGAAGCTGTGCCAATGATATTGCGCAGACGGACGATGGAACAATGTGGGTCGGAACCTATGGCGGGCTGTACAGGTTTAACGGAGAAGAATTCGTACGTATCGAAAACATTGACAGTGTCAGAAGCATTCAGTCATTATATGTTGACAATGACGACAGGCTGTGGGTCGGGAGTGACGGTTCCGGCGTTACGGTGATGATGCCTAATATGACATGCCTTGTGTATGATTCTTCGAAGGGATTACCCGCCGGAACAGTTAAGGAGGTTGTTCAGGGAAGCGACGGATTGTTCTATATAGGTACTACCGGTGGTTTGGCGATAGTCAGTTTTAACGGGGAGAGCTTTCGTATCAGAGGTATCCGCGGCGATATAGGAAGCGTAGAGGATATAGCCCTTGGGACATCGGGAGAGATAGCCGTACTTAATACACTGGGCGATGTGTATATATTCCGGGACAGAAGTATGGTAATAGAGATCAATTATGATGATATAAAGGCTACCTGTGTCAATTATGATGCGGGTGGCTATCTGTATGTCGGTACCGATTCGGAGTATGTATATAAGTACCGTTTGGGAATGAAGGATTATCTTCTTGCGGATGTTCTGATCGCGAGGGGGCTGAATAATATAAATGATATATATTTTGATGATACCGGACATATTTTTCTTGCAAGTGATACAGGTATAGGTTATTCGGATCAAAAGGGAAATTCCAATATCATAAGCAATGAAGATTTTGATAATTCTGTTGAGAAGATTTTTCCGGATTATCAGGGAAATCTGTGGTTTACTTCATCAAGATGCGGTCTGTTGGCACTTGACCGATCCGGCTTTACGGATCTCTTCAGCGTATGTAATGTAAGAAATGCCGTTGTCAATGCTGTGGTAGAGTGGTCGGGGCTTGAGTATGTCGGTACGGATGACGGTCTTAAAGTGCTGGATCCGGAGAAGTGTGTCAGCATCAACAATGAAGCTACAAGGGAGTTCGACGGCGTCAGGGTAAGAAGCATGGCTGTTGACAAAGACGGGAATCTGCTGATAGCTGCAGTTGGAAAACCTTTGATGAAACTGGAGAAGAAAAAGGGGTTGTCAAGGTATTTCAAGAGAGAAAATGATGAGACTGAAGCCGGACGAAAGATAAGAGTAGTAAAACAGCTTGCAAACGGAACGATAATTACGCTGGGTGATGACGGCATATGCTTTATTGAAAACGGCAGGGTTAAGTTCAAGATGAAGAAATCAGAGGAGCTGGGTAATGCGGTACTTCTGAATGCCGAAGAGCTGTCTGACGGAACTCTTCTTGTGGGAACCGACGGAGACGGAATAGCTGTTATCAGGAATCGTAAGATATGCAGGTATATTACAGAAAGAGACGGACTGTCTTCGGGTGTTATCCTGAGGATAGTTGATGACAGAAGAGGACTCGGAACATTCGTTCTTACCGGAAGCGGTATGTGCTACATGGAAGGGGATTACAAGAATGATATCATTTCGATACGTGAACTCACCGAGCCGCCATATTACAATAACTACGATCTGTACCAAAGAATGAATGGTGATATCTTCATAATCGGCGGCGCCGGGGTATATGTTATAGATTATGATGAGCTGCTCAGTGAGGAAAGAGAAGCATCCTGCAAGCTTTTGGACATAAAGTCAGGCCTTCCGGGAAGCCTTACCAGCAACTCATGGAATTATGTTGTAAATGACAAGTATATCTATCTTTGCGGAAATACGGGTGTATACGGGCTGGATCTTGACGACTATGAAACAGAGGTAACCGAGTACAAGCCCGGGATCGCTTCTGTTATGCTTGACGGTGTGCCGTATGAAATCCCTCCTACGGGAGAGATTGAGATTCCTGTAGGAACACAGAAGGTGGAGCTTGATCTTGTTATCAATAATTTTACGGTATATGATCCGTATGTAAGATATTACCTGTCAGGAGTGGATGATGAGAAAATTACGGTTAAATCCAGCGGGCTGGAGAGTATTACCTATTACAAATTACCTCACGGGAATAACGAGTTCCACATTGAGGTGCTTAACAAGGACGGCATGCTTGTCAAGGAAAAGAAGTATTCTGTCACAAAAGGCAGGGAAACATATGAGACGAACGGATTCCAGGCGTATTTTTATATAATCCTTGTGGTTATTGTGTTATACAGTATTAATTCTGTTATAAACGGTGGAGTGTATGAAATAACCATGAAACAGAAGCGCGAACACAACAGGATAGTCAACGCGCTTGAACGTGAAAAGAAAGAGGCGGTGGAAAGGAGTCTATACATAGAAGAAGAGGCAAACAGGGCAAAGGCATCCTTCCTTGACAAGATGGCGAATGAGATCCAGAGTCTTGTAAATGCAATCTCGGGCATGAATACAATGATAATGAGGGAAACGGAAGAACGGGAGATAAAGGAGTATTCCAGGGATATTAATTATGCGCTTAAGAGGCTTAAATATGTGATCGCAGGTGTGCTTGGATATGAAGACCGGGATGATGGTGAAGATGATGAGAAAGATGAGGAAAGCTTTCATGCAAGAGATGCCAGGATGCTGGTGGCGGACAGCATAGCGCTTAATCTCAGTGTGGCGGAGAGACTTCTTAAGCGTATTCATATAGAGGTTGATACGGCTTTGTCCGGTGTTGAAGTGATAGACAAGGCTATGGTGACGAAATACGATATCATAATGATCGACTCGATGATGCAGGAAATGAGAGGAGAAGAAGTTCTGAAAAAGATAAGGGATGACTGCCTGCTTAACGCGGATGTGCCTGTGATCGTAACGACGACAAGCGCGGTAAGAGGGGCAAGGCAGGAGTACTTAAGACTTGGATTCTCCAACTGCCTTGTGAAGCCGATAGATGCACGAACCCTGGAGGCCATGGTGGAGAGTTATCTTCCTGAGGAAAAGATCGTGCCGGTTAACGGCAAGAAGGAACATATAGCAAGAACTTCCGAAGCGGTAAGTCCCGAGCTTATAGAAGATCTGGAAGAATTGGATGGCGTACTTGACAAATTACTTAACGGATACACTAAATAAATATAATAAGCTCTTGACTTTTCTCTTCCGCTGTGCTAACCTATGCAAGGTTGTAAAGCCGTGCCGAAGACAGCAGGTGCCGTAAGGCGTAAGCGTATCGCCTGCCGAGGAGATAATGAGAGTAGAAGACCATACCCTCTTTCCGTTCTTCGGAAGGAGGGTTTTTACTATCCCGCCATTTAGAGCGGGAGGCTGCCGGTTGTGATATAAAAGCGTGCTCCGGCAGGATTTCCTCTTTATTCGGTAGAATAAATTATAAGGAGGTAAGGAAATGGCTAAGGTTGAACTTAAGAAACCTATAGTTGAGGAAATAGCCGGGAATGTCAAGGATGCGCAGTCTGTTGTGCTCGTTGATTACCGCGGACTTACTGTTGAACAGGATACACAGCTCCGTAAGCAGTTAAGAGAAGCCGGCATCATCTATAAGGTTTACAAGAACACAATGATGAACTTTGCATTCAAGGGTACTGATCTTGAATCATTGGCACCGCTTCTTGAAGGACCCAGTGCGATCGCCGTATCAAAGGAAGATGCAACTGCTCCGGCAAGAGTGCTCGCCAAGTTCGCAAAGACTGCTCCCGCTCTCGAGCTTAAGGGCGGCGTGGTGGAAGGCGTTTTCTATGACGCTAACGGAATGGCTGACATCGCCAAGATCCCTTCAAGGGAAGAGCTTCTGTCAAAGCTGCTTGGTTCTATCCAGTCACCTATTGCAAACTTTGCACGTGTTATGAATCAGCTGGCTGAGAAAGGCGGAGCATCAGCCTGTGAAGCTCCGGCTAAGGAAGAAGCTCCTTCTGAGGAAGCAGCTCCCGCAGCAGAAGCCGCTGAGGCAGCACCGGCAGAAACACCGGCTGAATAATAGTGTGCCGGAACAAGCGGAATATGAAATTCCATGACAATAAGGAAGTAAACCAATATTATTAGGAGGAAAACAAAATGGCTAAGTTATCAACAGCAGAAATCATTGATGCTATTAAAGAGTTAACAGTATTAGAGCTTAACGATCTTGTTAAGGCTTGCGAGGAAGAGTTCGGCGTATCTGCAGCAGCAGGTGTTGTAGTTGCGGCAGCAGCAGATGCAGGCGCAGCAGCAGCTGAGGAGAAGACAGAGTTCGATGTAGAGCTTACAGAGGTTGGTCCTAACAAGGTTAAGGTTATCAAGGTTGTACGTGAGGCTACTGGTCTCGGACTTAAGGAAGCTAAGGATCTCGTTGACAGCGCTCCGAAGATGGTTAAGGAGCAGGCTTCCAAGGAAGAGGCTGATGAGCTTAAGGCTAAGCTTGAGGCTGAGGGTGCTAAGGTTACTCTTAAATAATGCAGCTTGAATAATAAGAAATAAAAAAGATATAATTTTATCTTGACTAATAATAAGAGTCTGTGATACTATGGATAATGCGTTATTGTGGAATCACAGGCTCTTTTATTGTGCCTGAAATCCGGGTTTGCGGGATGGAGGAAGTAATAAGAAGAAGATTTTACGATTAACGACTATAAAAAAACGGGGTGAATACGTCAATGGAAAAGAACAGGATACGGCCGGTAAGCGCAGGTAAAAGTTCGCGTATGAGCTATTCCAAACGTAAGGAAGTTTTGGATATGCCCAACCTTATCGAGGTTCAGAAGGATTCCTATCAATGGTTCCTTGATGAAGGTCTCAGGGAAGTATTTGATGACATTTCTCCGATAACGGACTACAGCGATCATCTTTCTCTTGAATTTGTTGATTTTGTTTTATGTGAAGATGATGTCAAGTATTCCATCGAAGAGTGCAAGGAGAGAGATGCCACATATGCGGCACCGCTTAAAGTAAAGGTCAGACTGTATAACAAGCAGGACGACAAGATCATAGAGCATGAGATATTCATGGGAGATCTTCCTCTGATGACCGCTACCGGAACGTTTGTCATAAACGGTGCGGAACGTGTTATTGTCAGCCAGTTGGTGAGATCGCCGGGTATCTATTATGCAATAAGCCATGATAAGTTCGGTAAGAGACTGTTTTCATCGACGGTTATCCCCAACAGGGGTGCATGGTTGGAATACGAAACTGATTCCAATGATGTCTTTTTCGTGCGTGTTGACAGAACGAGGAAGGTTCCGGTTACTGTACTCATCCGTTCCCTCGGTATAGGTACCAATGAAGAGATAATCGATCTGTTCGGTGATGAACCGAAGATTATGGCATCTTTCGGTAAGGATGTGGCTACCAATTACCAGGAAGGTCTTCTGGAGCTGTACAGGAAGATACGTCCCGGTGAACCGCTTACGGTTGAGAGCGCAGAGAGCCTTATCAATGCAATGTTCTTTGATGCAAGGAGATATGATCTTGCAAAGGTAGGACGTTATAAATTTAATAAGAAGCTTTCCTTCAGGAACCGTATCCGCGATCATGTTCTGGCAGAGGATGTTGTTGATATATCTACCGGAGAGATTCTTGCGGAAGCAGGTACCAAGGTAAGCGCAGAGCTGGCTGATACAATTCAGAACGCAGCCGTTCCCTATGTATATATCCAGACTGAGGAGAGAAATGTTAAGGTTCTTTCCAATATGATGGTTGACATAACTAATTTTGTTGACTGTGATCCCAAGGCACTCGGGATTACGGAACTGGTTTATTATCCGGCACTCAGGCAGATACTTGATGAGTATTCAGACGATGCAGAGGAGCTTGGAGATGCGATCCAGAGAAGCGTTCATGAGCTTATTCCCAAGCACATTACAAAGGAAGATATTATAGCGTCGATCAACTATAATATCCATCTTGAGTACGGTATCGGAAATGATGACGATATCGATCATCTTGGAAACCGTCGTATCAGAGCTGTCGGTGAGCTGCTTCAGAATCAGTACCGTATAGGTCTTTCAAGACTTGAAAGAGTCGTTCGCGAAAGAATGACCACTCAGGATCTTGAGGGAATATCACCGCAGCAGCTTATTAATATCAAGCCTGTTACGGCAGCAGTGAAGGAGTTCTTCGGTTCATCCCAACTGTCACAGTTCATGGATCAGAATAACCCTCTTGGTGAGCTCACGCACAAGAGACGTCTGTCAGCCCTTGGTCCCGGCGGTCTGTCAAGAGACCGTGCAGGTTTCGAGGTTCGTGACGTGCATTATTCCCACTATGGAAGAATGTGCCCCATTGAGACTCCCGAAGGTCCCAATATCGGTCTTATCAACTCGCTTGCATGCTATGCAAGAATAAACGAGTACGGTTTTGTTGAGGCGCCTTACAGAAAGATAGATCACAGTGACCCGGAGAATCCGGTAGTTACGGATGAAGTAGTATATATGACGGCTGATGAAGAGGATAATTATCATGTGGCACAGGCTAATGAGCCGCTTGATGACGAAGGCCATTTCATGAAGAATTCCGTATCCGGCCGTTATAAGGATGAGACACAGGAATATGACAAGTCTGTCATGGACTACATGGATGTGTCGCCCAAGATGGTGTTCTCGGTTGCGACCGCACTCATTCCTTTCCTTGAGAATGATGATGCCAACCGTGCGCTCATGGGTTCGAACATGCAGCGTCAGGCCGTTCCCCTTCTTATTACGGAAGAGCCTGTTGTCGGTACGGGAATGGAGCCCAAGGCAGCAGTGGACTCAGGCGTATGTGTTATCGCAAAGAAGTCGGGTACGGTTGACAGAGCCGTATCGGATGAGATACAGATGACCTATGATGACGGAACCAAAGAGACTTATCATCTGACCAAGTTCATGCGCAGTAACCAGAGCAACTGCTACAACCAGAAGCCCATAGTGGTAAAGGGTGAGCATGTGGAGGCGGGACAGGTTATTGCAGACGGACCTTCCACACACAACGGTGAAATGGCTCTTGGAAAGAATCCTCTTATAGCCTTCATGACATGGGAAGGATACAACTACGAGGATGCCGTTCTCCTAAGCGAGAGACTGGTACAGGAGGATGTTTACACATCGGTTCATATAGAAGAGCATGAGGCTGAGGCAAGGGATACCAAGCTTGGACCCGAGGAGATCACCAGAGATGTTCCCGGAGTCGGTGAGGATGCCCTTAAGGATCTTGATGAACGCGGAATCATCAGAATAGGCGCTGAGGTACGTGCAGGTGATATACTGGTAGGAAAGGTTACACCCAAGGGTGAAACCGAGCTTACGGCTGAGGAAAGACTTCTTCGTGCGATCTTCGGAGAGAAGGCAAGAGAGGTAAGGGATACTTCACTTAAGGTTCCTCATGGAGAGTATGGTATCGTAGTGGATGCCAAGATATTTACAAGAGAAAACGGTGACGAACTCCCGCCCGGAGTTAATGAATCCGTTCGTATTTATATAGCTCAGAAGAGAAAGATATCCGTAGGAGATAAGATGGCAGGACGTCACGGTAACAAGGGTGTTGTATCCCGTGTGCTTCCCGTAGAGGATATGCCGTATCTTCCCAACGGACGCCCGGTTGACATAGTGCTCAATCCTCTTGGCGTTCCTTCACGTATGAATATCGGTCAGGTGCTTGAGATCCATCTTTCGCTGGCTGCCAAGGCTCTCGGCTTCAACGTAGCCACTCCTGTCTTTGACGGCGCAGATGAGGATGATATCCAGGATACGCTGGATCTTGCCAATGACTACGTTAATCTTGAGTGGGATGAGTTCGAGAAAAAGCATAAGGACGAACTGCTTCCGGAGGTTTTGGAATATCTGTCCGAGAACAGGGAACACAGGGCACTCTGGAAGGGTGTTCCGATAAGCCGTGATGGTAAGGTAAGGCTACGTGACGGACGTACGGGTGAGTACTTCGACAGTCCGGTTACCATAGGACACATGCATTACCTTAAGCTCCATCACCTGGTTGATGATGAGATCCATGCCCGTTCAACCGGACCGTATTCACTGGTTACACAGCAGCCTCTCGGAGGTAAAGCACAGTTCGGTGGACAGCGTTTCGGTGAGATGGAAGTGTGGGCTCTTGAAGCATATGGTGCTTCGTATACGCTTCAGGAGATCCTTACGGTTAAGTCCGATGATGTTGTGGGACGTGTTAAGACTTACGAGGC
>JAILNV010000193.1 GCA_024691125.1 Lachnospiraceae bacterium
TTGGTTCCCATCAATCTCACTTTCAGCATATCTCTCCTTCCCTCAGCGCCTATACGAAGTCTTTCACGCCGCATAGGTGCCTCCCTCTACCTGTTAACATCTTCATATAGTTACACATTTTCAAATATCTTTCCCTTATAAGGCCCGCATTATTGCCTGGGCACTCCCTCATTTCCTCAATCCGACTCCAGTACGCTGATAACCGATCAGAGCCATAGAAAAGTATGTGCAGTGTTCTGTTTGCACGTATCGCTGTGTCCGTATTCATACCAATTCCTCCGATTACTATAATTTTTTGTAAAAAAGCGTGAAAAAAACCTGGAAATATCAGTATTGCGCAGAGCCGTTGAAGCAGAAAAGGTTATAGTTCTCCTCTGTTTTCACCAGCATTATGCACAATTTCAGAACAGTGTACGGATCATCCCTTGTAGAAACTATACAATTTGTATCATATTTGAAACTTTATGGGATTTTTAAAATTCTTGCCCATATTTTGCCCATATTTTATCCCTTACGATAACGTATTTATGGGCTTTGAAAGGCCTTGAAATGCCGTGAATTGCCGTGAGTGAATTGCAATAAAAAAGCCGCAAACCCTTGATTTTACTGGGTTTGTGGCGTTTTTTACAAAAGCAGCTCGTAGCGGAATCGAACCGCTGTTTCCGCCGTGAGAGGGCGGCGTCTTAACCGCTTGACCAACGAGCCATTGTTGTCAGATCCGTATTTCCTTGGGTTGGGCTGTGTCCGACTTAATGACTATACCAAATTAATTGGTTTAATGCAAGTATTTTTTTATTTTTTATGTCTTTTTTATTTTAAGTTTTTTCCGGTCAGAGAAAACTGCAGGGCTGATACAGCAAATGCATCAGCCCTGTCTGTATTGTGCTTCCTACCACACCAGGATTCTGTCCTCAGGCGCAAGGTACATGTTATCGCCTTCCTTAATATCATAGGTTTCGTTAAACTTATCATATTGTTGAAGCGTAACATTGATTCTCAGGTAATCAAGCGGATGAGGATCCTCTAAAACTCGACGATACTGAAACTCAGGCGTTGAAATATCTCTCCATACCGTTGCAAATGAAGTAAAGAACCTATCATAATCGAAGTCATCCCTGCTCTCGGCTATCTTAAGCATAGCCTTCATACCTGCCATATCGGCTACTGCCTCTCCCTGAAGCATGTTTCCGTCCGGGTTAACCCCGTTCCAGACACTAACATTGTTATAGTAGCTGATCAGCTTATCCGCACGCTCATCGAAGGCTGCTCTGTCCGCTTCAGTCCACCAGTCTGTCATATTACCCTCTTTATCAAACTTGGATCCCGAAGGATCGAATGCATGGCTTATCTCATGACCGATTCCAAGACCGATTCCTCCCAGGAGTTCTTCATCAGACATATCGTCATAATAGAAGGGCTTATCCAGCAGACCCAACAGCATATTAATGGAATTACTGCTTGGATCATAAAATGCATTTTGCGTAAGTATATCCATACCGCTGCCCCATTTCTTTTTATTTACCTCTTTGCCCGTGTTTTCACTGTCCAGTTTATTAATGTACAGTTCAGATGCCTTCCTGCATTCATAATAGCTCAGGCCGCTTAAGTCAAGTCCGCTGTAATCATCCCACTCGTCAGGATATACTGCATTGATCGTAAGACTGTCAAGCTTCTCTATAGCTTTTTTTCTTGTTTCCTCAGTCAGCCATTCTTCCTCCTCGAGCATTTCCCTGTATATGTCTACAGTCTGTTCACATATTTCAGTTATCCTGTTCCTAAGCTCGGATTCGTCGTATACACTTAAATACAGCCTGTCCATCGGAGTAAAGAATTTTTTCATCATGGAAGTGTATGCTTCCTCTTCATCAGACACCCTTCCTTTAGAGCCGCTTATCATGTTGTTAACTTCGCAGAATACATCATAAGCCTCACTGTCAAGCAGACTGCCGCATTTGGTGATATAGCCGGCAAGCATGTAACTCTTGATCGCTTCCAGATTATCCTCGGTATATATTTCATTCAGCCTCTTTATTGCTTCCGGTTCAAGTACGCATAACCGCTCAGCCTTGCCGTATCCCCTGCTCTTAAGCAGATCACTGAGCGGAAATACAGGAGATAATTCATCCAGCTTGTCTGCTTCATAGATATTATACATCCTGTCATAATACGAAGGCAGGCTCTCATCTGCCTTGGTAAAGGACAACGGAGCAAGTATGCTCTCAAACTCAATAGCCTGCTCAAACATCGCCTGAGCCTCTTTATCTGTATAGCCAAGCCTTGTAAGCAGTGACTCCGCTATCTTCAACTCCGCCTTATAATACAGATCACCGTACGATGTCCTGTTGCTGTATTCCGCAGCATCATTAAGGATGAAATCAGCATGCTCAATATAGGTAAGATAATTTCCGGTATTTTTCAGATCGGGATCATTCTTGAACTTTACAAACACAGGAACCTTCCAGCTATTCCCGCTGTCAAGGATAAAAGCTGTCAGCTCCTCCATGTTCTTTATGTCTGCGATATTCTTAACCGTATCCCGGGCGGGCTCGACCCCTTCCTTATCTCTGGTATCCCAGTCAAGGAAAGCATTGAAATAACCCTGTGCCAGCTCAGCATCATGTCCCGTGAGGGTATCATCCTTAAGTACTGCAAGTGCTTTTTTAAACACTTTATCCGATACTTCGGTAAAAGACGACTCCGATGACTTTCCTGCCTTGATCTCGTTATCACATATCCAGTCATGGTTTACATAAAGATAGAAATCATCCCCGGGTGATGTTTCCATGTCCTTGCTGACATTTGCCTTAATACAGGAATCAATCCACGGCTTTCCGCCTGTATATACAGCTTCTTCATCATTCTCGGACGCATTTACGGCATTCTCTGACAGCACGGTGCTCAGATCGACATTATTCAATATGTCATCAAATTCATCAGCCAGCTCTTCAATGGGGACACCGTCCACTGTTACCTTTCCGTTTTCATCCATCGCCACGGTTGCTGAACAGCCTGTTGAAACAAGCATCGTACAAGCCGTAAGCAGAGCAACTATCCTTCTCTTCATAAGCTATGCCTCCCATTTCCAATCCCTTACCTGCGGAAGGTCGAGTCCGTAAGCGGCAATGTACTGGTTGTGCTCTACCAGTGTGTCACGCATCTTCTGAAGCAGATATGCACCGCGGTTTCCGAGCTGAGGAAGGTGATTTACAATATCCATTACAAGATGGAATCTGTCTATCTCATTCTGCACTCTCATATCAAAAGGTGTAGTGATCGTACCCTCTTCAAGATATCCGTGTACGCTTAAGTTGCGGTTGAATCTTGTATAGGTAAGCTCGTGGATGAGCTTCGGATATCCGTGGAAAGCGAATATGATCGGCTTATCCTTTGTAAAGAGCGAATCATACTCGATATCTGTAAGACCGTGAGGATGCTTGGTATGGTCTATCAGCTTCATAAGGTCTACTATGTTCACGAAACGGATCTTAACCTCGGGCAGATATTCATGGAGGATCGTAACCGCCGCAAGAGCTTCCTTGGTAGGCGTATCACCGCAGCATGCCAGAACAACATCAGGCTCCTCTCCGGCATCATTGCTTGCCCAATCCCATATGCCGATACCCTGCGTGCAGTGCTTAACGGCCTGTTCCATGGTAAGCCACTGCTGGCTCGGATGCTTGGATGCGATAATTACATTAACGTAATTTTTGCTTCTTATACAGTGATCGAAGCAGGACAGCAGACAGTTGGCATCGGGCGGAAGGTACATACGCACAACATCTGCTTTCTTGTTGGCGATGTGATCAAGGAAACCGGGATCCTGATGTGTGAATCCGTTGTGATCCTGCTGCCATACGTTTGAAGTAAGTATAAGGTTAAGAGAAGCTATTTCCTCTCTCCAGTAAAGGTCATTGCAAACCTTCAGCCACTTGGCATGCTGGGCGCACATCGAATCAACGACACGGATGAATGCTTCATACGAAGCAAAGAAGCCATGCCGCCCGGTAAGCAGATAGCCCTCGAGCCATCCCTCGCACATATGCTCCGAAAGATATGAATCCATTATCCTTCCGTCGATAGCCAGATCCTCATCAGCCTCATGATACTGTGCGTTCCAGTCTCTCTTGGTTACCTCAAATACCTTATAGAGGCGGTTGCTCATGGTCTCATCGGGACCGAAGATGCGGAAGTTCTTAGCCTCCTTGTTAAGCTCGAAGATGTCACGTACGAAACCTCCCAGCTCTATCATATCCTGCTTCTCAACAGCGCCCGGAGTCGGAACATCGATAGCATAATCCCTGAAATCCGGAAGACGCAGATCCCTTAACAGCCTGCCGCCGTTTGCATGAGGATTGGCTGATATCCTTCTGTCACCCTTCGGCGCTATATAGCGGTATTTCTCAAGAAGCTGGCCCTGCTCATCAAACAGCTCGTCGGGCTTATATGAAAGCAGCCATTCCTTAAGAAGGTCAAGATGCTCAGGCTTCTCCATGGTGATGGGCACCTGATGTGCACGGAAGGAACCCTCTACCCTTAATCCGTCAACTACCTTCGGACCCGTCCAGCCCTTGGGTGTGCGGAGCACTATCATAGGCCAGAAAGGACGCTCGGTTTTTCCGTTCTCACGTGCTTCCTTCTGTATCTCTTTAATCCTCTCAATACAGGTATCCACTGCTTCGGCCATGAGCTTATGCATCTCCATAGGATCATCGCCTTCAACGAAGATCGGCTTCCAGCCATAGCCGTGGAACAGGCTTGCAACCTCCTCATGTGTGATATGAGACAGTACAGTGGGGTTGCTGATCTTATATTCATTAAGATGAAGTATCGGAAGTACTGCGCCGTCATTGGCAGCATTAAGGAACTTATTGGAATGCCATGCGGTAGCCAGAGGGCCTGTCTCTGCCTCACCGTCGCCGACAATAACTGTAGCGATAAGATCGGGATTGTCAAATACAGCACCAAACGCATGGGCTATTGAGTAACCAAGCTCACCACCCTCGTTAATGGAACCGGGGGTCTCCGGAGCAACGTGGCTCGAAATACCGCCGGGGAATGAGAACTGCTTATTAAGCTTCTTAAGTCCCTCAAGATCCCTTGAAATATTGGGATAAATCTCACTGTAATGTCCTTCCAGATACGAATTGGCAACGAAGAAATTGCCGCCATGCCCGGGTCCTGAAATAAGTATCATGTCCAGGTCATACTTGTTGATCGCCCTGTTCATATGGGCATATACAAAGTTCTGTCCGGGAACGGTTCCCCAGTGACCTACGATCTTCTTCTTGATCTGATCCCTTGTAAGGGGCTCC
>JAILNV010000264.1 GCA_024691125.1 Lachnospiraceae bacterium
CATCACCTATCTCTATAAGATAACCGTGACCGTAATCTATATTACACGAATACATATTTACATTTTTTCCGATCTTAACTCCCCTGCGTCTGTAATCTTCCAGATCCTCAGGACCGATCTTAAAACATTTCTTTGCAACCCTCTTAATCAGGGCTTTAACTCCTGCCATATTACTCTCCCGGATACTTACCGATCATGAGTTCAAAAGCATTGAGAAATTCCTCCGTCTGCTTTTTCATGCATGAATCTATATCACCCTTATCAATATAAACCGAATACCATTCAACAAGCTTCTCCATGGTTTTATATATATTCCATACAGGCTTCCATCCAAGCGCTGCCTTAAGCTTAGAACAGTCAAGCTTAAGATAGTTCGCCTCATGCGGACCGTCATCGCTCTTATTTATCCACCTGAAATGTCTGCCCGTCTGTTTCTTCCATTCCTTGGCGAACAGATCGGCCAGTGCCCTGGTATTAAGACAGTCCGTTTCGTCAGGTCCCACATTATAACTGCCCGCGAGTTCTGCATCTTCATACTGTTTCATTGCCAGCAGCAGATATACGCAGACCGGCTCCAGCACATGCTGGAAAGGCCTTGTCGAATACGGATTCCTTACAACCATATCCTCACCGGTCTCTATTGAACGTATACAGTCTGGTATTATCCTGTCCTTTGCGAAATCTCCTCCTCCTATTACATTACCCGCACGCGCTGTCGATACTGCCACTCCCCTTTCATTCAGGAATGAATTCTTATAGCATGAAGTAACCAGCTCTGAGCATGATTTGGAATTGGAATACGGATCATAACCGTTAAGCTCCTCATTTTCACGGTATCCCCATTCCCACTCATTATTCTTATATACCTTGTCCGTAGTGACATTTATCACCGATCTGACGCTGTCTGACTGACGGCAGCATTCAAGAACGTTAACCGTTCCCATAACATTTACGTCATAGGTATATACAGGGTCAGTGTATGAGGTGCGGACTATGGGCTGAGCAGCCATATGTATCACAATCTCCGGCCGTGCATAATCAAAGGGCTTCTTCAGATTATCCATATCCCTTACATCACCTATTATATGCCTGTCCATTCTCTCCGCGAGATGACACAGTCCGAAAAGGTTCGGATAAGTAGGCGCATCCAGTGAATACCCCGTCACCCTGGCACCCGCCTGAAGCAAAAGATACGTCATCCAAGCGCCTTTAAAACCTGTATGTCCCGTTATCAGTACCCGTTTATCTCTGTAAAAATCAGTTAATGTCATAAATTCCTGTCTCTCCATAAAGCCTCTTATCAAAGACTTTCTGCAATCTTCTTTACCATATATGCAATCATTTCATCCGTCATCCCCGGATATACTCCGATCCAGAAGCTGTCCCTCATTATCCTGTCGGTATTATCAAGCCTTCCCGCTATCCGGTATCCTTCGCCGGATGCTCTCATATCATCAAAGCACGGATGCCTGGTAAGATTTCCCGCAAACAGCATCCTTGTCTGTATTCCGTTATCCTCAAGCATCCTTACAATTTCATTCCTTGAAATACCCTCTCGGCAGGTAATAAGGAAGCCAAACCAGCTGGGTACAGAATCCTTCGCAGCCTCCGGCAGAATAAGCTTCTCCTGTGCACCTGACTCTGTAAGCAGCGAATGCATTAATTCAAAATTATGCCTTCTTCTTTCCACAAAACCCGGAAGCTTCCTAAGCTGAGCACACCCGATGGCTGCCTGCATATCCGTAGGCTTAAGATTATATCCGAAATGCGAATATACATATTTATGATCATAACCCTGCGGAAGCTCACCGTACTGTCCGTCGAATCTGTGACCGCACATATTGTCGCGTCCGGATGGACATACACAGTCCCGTCCCCAGTCTCTGAAGGATCTTACTATCTTATTAAGAAGGGCGTTATCCGTATAAACAGCGCCACCTTCTCCCATCGTCATGTGATGAGGCGGATAGAAGCTTGAAGTACCTATGTCTCCCACCGTACCGGTATAATACTCCTTACCATCCAGAATATATCTGGATCCCAGTGCATCACAGTTATCCTCAACAAGCCACAGGCCATGTCTGTCACAGAACTCCTTCACTGCCTTAAGATCAAAGGGATTACCCAGCGTATGAGCCAGCATAACTGCTTTGGTCCTGGAAGAATAAGCATCCTCCAGAAGCGAAACATCAATATTATACTGACCTATCGTCACATCAACGAATACCGGTACCGCGCCATACTGTATGATGGGCGCTACCGTTGTGGGGAAGCCTGCGGCAACGGTGATAACCTCATCGCCTCTGTTTACCCTTCTGTCACCGAGAAGAGGTGATGTCAGCGCCATAAACGCCAGAAGATTCGCTGATGATCCCGAATTGACCACCGAACAGTATTTTACATTAAGATACGCAGCCAGATCTTTCTCAAATTCCCGGGTATATCGTCCCGAAGTCAGCCAGAATTCAAGCGATGAATCAACAAGCCTTATCATCTCATCACTGTCGTATACTCTCGAAGCATAGGGTATCCTCTGCCCCTCTGTAAATTTATCTTCACGTTTATGATATTTATCACAATACTCTCCCACCATGGAAAGTATCTGCTCCCTTGCCTCTTTCTCATTCATGTTCTCAAACATAGTGTTCACTCCGTCCATATCTTCCATGGTGCGCTGCCGGTTCCCCACAGCTGTTCCAGTCTGTCATGCTCCCTCTT
>JAILNV010000231.1 GCA_024691125.1 Lachnospiraceae bacterium
TCATCGTAAACACGTGATGCGTAAGCGATCCTGTCTCCAGGTTTGAAACTCATATCAGTCTTCTTAAACTGCTCATAATAATCGGCAACCAGCGATCTTATCTCTTCTCTGGCCTCCTGTTCATTTTTCCATGTCTTCATACTATATCCTCAGACTATGTCCTTATAGAAATCCCTTATCTGCGTATACATGCATGCCGGGACATCTCCACCGTTTAAGCGGCATTTTGTCCACTCCACCGTACGCCTTATACCTTCATCTATGTTCCAAACAGGTTTCCATCCGAATGTTTTCTTCATACGTGCACAGTCAAGCTTAAGGAATGTATCCTCATGAGGACCTCCGTCGCCCTGTTCTATCCATGAGGCTCCGTCACCCCATGAAGAGCAGAATTTATCGGCAAGTTCTCCTGTTCTTAAGCATCCTTCCTCATCGGGTCCGATATTGTAAGAGCCCTGATATTCTATATCTTCATACTGATACATGGCTATGAGTAGATATCCGTATAAAGGTTCAAGCACATGCTGATATGGCCTTATGGAACTAGGATTGCGTACAATTATCGGCTTTCCGGCTTCGACAGCCCTGATACAGTCGGGAATGATCCTGTCTACCGAAAAATCTCCTCCGCCTATAACGTTTCCGGCTCTTGCCGTTGATATCGCAACCCTCTTATCTTCAAAGAAACTTCTTCTGTAAGTCTGTGTTACCAGTTCGGAACATGACTTTGAATTGCTGTAAGGATCATATCCGTTAAGTTCAAGATCCTCACTAAAACCATGAGCACTGCCGTCATTTTTATATACTTTATCTGTGGTAACATTTAGAAATGAGCTTACACAGTCGCTGTTCCGCACACATTCAAGAATATTTACGGTTCCCATGACATTTGTCTCGTATGTGTATGCAGGATCCTTATATGACTCTCTTACGATAGGCTGGGCTGCCATATGGATAACGATCTCCGGCTGTGCTTTTTCAAAAGCCTCCATAAGTTTAGTTCTGTCGCGGACATCACCTGTAACTGATGTTATCCTGTCTTTAACTCCGGACATTTTAAAAAGAGACGGTTCATCAGGTTCCAAACTGTATCCCGTCACCTCGGCTCCCGCCATGGTCAGGATCTTACACAGCCATGAACCCTTAAACCCCGTATGACCTGTAACAAATACCTTTTTATCCTTATAAAACTCAAAAATGTTCATATATTCCCTTATTATCCCATATGTAATGAAAATAAAATGCGAGGATAGCACTCATTTACCGGCCTCGCGTTTAGGCTGTCAAAGATGGGGGACTGTCAAACTCCCGTGAAGTTGATTTATTTCACCGCAAGCATAGCTTCAAGTTCTTTTATACGCTTCTCTGCAGCATCTGCTCTTTTTCTTTCACGTTCAGTATTTTTACGTTCTTCAGCACGGCCTTCTTCTCTTCCTTCTTCTCTTCCCTCTTCTCTTCCCTCTTCCTTGAAGAGCTCCTTTATCTCAGCTTCGTTATATTCTCTGTCCAGCATTCCCTCGACCTCCTTAAGATGATCTCTAAGAAATCCTTTTAATACAAAGTTCCCTGGCATCGCCTCTATCGCCATTTTCACAGATGTGAACATATCATGACTTTTCAGATGATTTCTTATCTCACCTATAAACCATGCATATTCGGCAAGTGGTTTGTATTTATCCATCAGTTCTTTATTCCTGCCGTGGTTTATATTGAGCATTCTTACTCGAACTTCTATATCGGCATCCGCCCTGTGTCTTTCATCAAATGAATCAGTAAGTCTTAGTATTACTTCATCATCCTTTTCCGCTCTTCCATTATAGAATACTACCAGTTTGGGAACAGGCAGATGAATAAGCTTCGATCCATATTTATTCAGTTTATTCCTCGATATATAACCTGAATAGAGTTCATCAACATACCCAAGAAGCCTCAATGGCATATTGGGATTATATGTTGATTGATGCTCGTATACGCTCATGATATCGGATATCATAAATGAAGTATCATTACGCATCCCCATATACAGAACATCTTCAATTGTATTGAACTCTATCATTGAGGAATCCATATAATCGGACCGGTTAACAGCGTTATACAGGCTCAATGTCCATTCCCGGTTTTCTTCGCGTCCAAAGATAAAGTTGAATAATCTATCTTTGTACTCATTGTTGACAGTTACATTTGTTTCATTTGACATGTATTGTCCTCCTTATATGATTTTTCAAATACACTCATATAAGATGGTTACGTCATTGATCTGATTACATTGAACTGTCTATCTGCCCTGATTATAATTTATTTGTCATGCTATTACAAACATATACTGGGAGATTGTGGACGATCGTCCGGACATCTATATGGTATATTTGATAAAAGCATGTTATCATCAGAGCGTCACAATGTCAATATAAATATATTATATACAATCCTTCTCAATAACTTCTCTCATTATCTTGTGAATAATTTTTCAAACATCCAATAGGAATAACAAACACGCCATCTTCACGTTTATAACCGTATGGTGTTCCGGTAAGAACGATTTTAAATCAGGCAATCTGAGCGGAAGCTCTATTTATATCTCTTTATATCCTGCAATACTGTAATACATATCCACCGCACGCTTATTTTCCCGGACATCATGCACCCTGATGAACGGGTAATGAGCCTGTGCGGCAAGCACGGATGTCACTATCGTGCCTTCAAGCCTCTCTTCGACCGGAAGACTTAAGGCATTCCCGATCACAGACTTCCTTGAGCATCCGAGCAGCATTGGATATCCCAGTTCATTGAAGAATTCAAGATTGTTAAGTATGATGAGATTGTGTTCATATGTCTTACCGAAGCCTATGCCCGGATCGAGTATTATCTTATTCCGGTCTATACCTGCAGCCTCGGCAATGGCTAAGCTTTCCTTAAGATCTGCTCTCATGTCTTTAAGAAGTGCCCAGTATACCGGCTCCTGCCTGTTATGCATGAGCACACACGGAACCCTGTAATCCGCGATGACTTTCGC
>JAILNV010000293.1 GCA_024691125.1 Lachnospiraceae bacterium
CCATATGGATTAAGGAGATTTTTAATCCATATGCCTACTGGTACAGGCAAAACTAAGACAGCAACACATATAATATGTCATCATTATAATTATAATCTTAAAAAAACAGGACTGATTATTTGGATTGCACATACGACGGAGCTTTTGCAGCAGGCATATGATACTTTTAGAGGCGTATGGAAAAATATCGGAAACGGCACTATTAAAATGTATAAGTTATGGGGAGAATACAGCGTTGACGATACAGAAGAAGAATTAAACGGCTTTATGGTTTGCGGTATTCAAAAACTGCAGTCAATTAACAATAGTAACCCCAAGCTGTTGGAGAAGCTTATCGGTAATGCGCGTTTGATAGTTTATGATGAAGCACATAAGGCATCTGCGCCGGAAACACGACAAGTCGTTGAGAAGTTTATGGTTCGTAAGGGTGATAGCGAAGATAGAGCTCTTATGGGGTTATCAGCTACTCCTGGAAAAACTACAGAGGATAGTTTTGATAATCAATTGCTTGTATCTATGTTCGGGAACAAAATAATAGAAATAGATACAAAACTTATGAATTCAGTAAATATGTCGCCTCAGGAGGCATTAAACGCTCCGGCGGAAAAGGATGTAATACGGTATTTTCAGAATAGAGGAGTTCTTTCCAAGATACGAAAGGAAGAGTTGGTTTATGAAGATGGATTGTCTGATGAGGAAATTAACAAAATACGTATAGTTGCAACTGCTAATGGATATGAAGATTTTTCGAAGTCTGTACTTGAAAAAATAGGGAAGAATAAGAGTAGAAACCTTAGAATAATGCAGAGATTAAGAGAATTAAATAGGGATAAGATTCCTACGATAGTATTTGCATGTTCTGTTCAACATGGGCAGATGCTATCAGCAATGCTAACATTGGAAGATATTCCAAATGCATTGGTAATAGGAAATATGTCTTCCAGGGAAAGAGCGGATTCAATAAAACGATTTAAAGATAGAGAAGATGATTTGAATATTCTCATAAATTATGAAGTATTAACGACAGGGTTTGATGCAACAAATATTGAATGTGTTTTTATAGCAAGACCAACACAGTCAGTTGTTTTATATAGTCAAATGTTAGGTAGAGGACTAAGAGGTCCACAAATGGGTGGCAATGAAGAATGTTTATTGATAGATGTAAAGGATAATCTAAAACAGTTTAATGAAAACATGGCATTTTCACATTTTGCGAATTATTGGAATCAATAATAGGAGGAAAAAGCAATGGCACAGTATATTTTTGAAATCAAAACAATGGGCGATGCCCTAAGAAACACAGGTTACAAAAACATTGAGTGCGCAATGGCGGAGATAATAGACAATTCCGTACAAGCAAATGCAAAGAACGTATTTGTGATAGTATCGGAAGAGTATAACAGCAAAACCGGAAGGAATAATATATCCGAGGTATGCTTTTTAGATGATGGTACGGGTATGACAATAAGTGAACTTGAGGGGTGCCTTGGAATAGGAGTCTCTACAAGAGGAGATAGAAAAGGAATGGGACGTTTTGGCGTTGGGTTGCCCCAAGCATCTTTGTATGCGTGCCCTTCTGTAGAGGTATATTCATGGCAAAATGGATATGAAAATTGTAGAAAAGTATTCTTAAATATTAATAAGTTTCGTGACGGGGAACAAACGGTTATAGAGGATCCAGTTATCACATCGATTCCAGATAAATATGCAAAATATCTTGACTACAATATTTTAAATGAAGATGGGTCTGTAAGGAATGTAAAGTTCAATGAGCATGGAACATTCGTAATTTGGAAAGAATGTGATAGAGTCATACCTAAAACAGTAAATTTTTTATTTAGCAGATTGGATTTTACGCTTGGTCAAAAGTATAGATATTTCATTAGTGATGGAACGAGTGCTATAAGGCTTATTCATCATGAAAATCCTGATTTCTCCTATGATGTAATTCAGAATGATCCGCTTATGTTGTTAGAAAATAATTATGTCCTTGGGAATCCGGATAAGCCGGGATCAATTTGTCCG
The DNA here is from genome assembly GCA_024691125.1 of Lachnospiraceae bacterium. Classification (GTDB taxonomy): domain Bacteria; phylum Bacillota; class Clostridia; order Lachnospirales; family Lachnospiraceae; genus UBA2868. Next base: position 2,026 of record JAILNV010000293.1, read on the forward strand.
AGAAAGAATACTGATTGTACGGAGCCGGTTTTC
>JAILNV010000239.1 GCA_024691125.1 Lachnospiraceae bacterium
GCCATCCACAAGCTTACGATATTCCTTATAACCGTCCTTGAGATTAAATACTTCATATCCCCTGTCTGCAAGTATATCGGCCACCTCTTCGCTGAAGCTTCCCTCCCTGCAATAAACATATACAGGCTTATCCTTCGGAATGTCATCTATCCCCTTTGGAAAGCTGCTGAAAGGCATATTTATAGCACCTTCGATACCGCTTACAAGCACTTCGTCCGGCTCCCGAAGATCCACAAGTGTAGCTTTGTCAAAATCAACCTTTGCAAATTCCTCTGCGGTAATATCCCTGTATCCTGATTCTTCCATGATCGATATCCTCTCTTTTTCTATACTATGATGATCTATCTTTCCGGAACATCGTAATCATCAAGAAAACTGTATCTTACGCCATTTTTCTTATAGCCAATGACCGTGTCCAGATTCACATTACCGATACTGTTGAAAATATTGGATTCAACTGACGGATTGTCCTTTTTTAGCTGTGCAATAAGTTTTTTGGTCTCAAGGCGCTTGGATGATGTTGTACCATCCTCATGGCACGTCGTACATGTATCCGTAAAATGACATGCACACTGCAGAAAATGAAGTTCATTATGATCACGCCAGGCACATATATCCTTTTCCCTGATAAGATACATTGGCCTTATAAGCTCCATTCCATCAAAGTGTATACTGTGAAGCTTAGGCATCATTGTCTGTATCTGTGCGCCATAGAGCATTCCCATAAGAATAGTCTCAATGACATCATCATAATGATGCCCCAGAGCGATCTTATTACATCCAAGTTCCTTAGCTTTGTTGTAAAGATATCCTCTGCGCATTCTGGCACAGATATAGCAGGGATTTTTCTTGATCGTGTCTACGGCATCGAAAATGCTGCTTTCAAATATAGTCACCGGTATACCCAAAGCCTCGGCATTACTTTCTATGAGCGCCCTGTTCTCTTTGTTATATCCGGGATCCATAACAAGAAATGTCAGATCAAATCTGACTTTCTTATGTCTCTGTATTTCCTGGAAAAGCTTGGCCATCAGAACAGAATCTTTTCCTCCCGAGATACATACAGCGATATGATCCCCATCGGATATAAGCCGGTAATCTTTGCAGGCCTTTGCAAACGGAGTAAACAACTGCTTATGGAATTTCTTTCTGATACACTCTTCTGCCTTATGCTGTATTTCTTCATTGTTGCCGTTTGCCGGGATCCTTGATCTGACATAGCCGATATAGCCTTCTTTCAGGCTTAAACATTCCCTTCCGTTCAGTGACTCAAGATCCTCTATCTCTCGTGATCTGCGTCCGATCTGACAGTAAAACACCAGCTTTTTATTTTTAGGGATCCTTTTGATCTTTTCATTGTCTTCCAAGGCATCTATATTGATATTTACAGCACCCGGGATCATGCCATACAGCGTAAGTTCCTCATCCCTTATATCTATCAGCTCATAAGAGTCCCTTGGCAATCCGAGTAACTCATCAATTGATATCTCTTTCATTTTTCAGTTATCCTTACAACTTCAGGAACTATGATTCTGCCAATACCTCCGCAGTATTTTGTCGTCTTTTCTATTATTTTTCCTGCGGTTTCATTAAGTAATGAATCCGGTGTTTCCGCATTTCCCTGAACTATATAGAACACATTCTTCGCTTCTTCCGTAACCTTGGTCTTTTCCACCTGCCTTACCTCAAGTCTGCAAAGAACTTCATTTGAATCATCGCAATATGAATACTCATGTGGATTTGAAAGCCCCGGTTCCGTCTGACCGATAGGCTGGAACTTTTCTGTGCCATCCGTGATCCGCAGTGTTACGTTACCCTCAGTATTACCCATATCATGGGCTCCTAATGCGAGTTTGCTTTCAAGAGATATGATATTGTATATATCCACAGCCTGATTTATAAGGGGCATTCCTTCATGTTTAACAAGAAGTTTTATCAGGTTTTCGCTTGCAGGTATGTTCTTTCTGCGTTTTACACCACTCCTGTCGTGCAGTATATTAAAACCCTCAAGTATCGGATCTGCATGGATATCAATATTCCTGTATATTTCAAGCAATTCCTTTATCCTCTTCTCCCGGTACGCTCTCCATTCCTCATTGAAGGCGTGGTTATCAATATCATTTATCGTTACAAAAACGATTTTTACCCCGATATCCAAAACTCTGTCTTCAACATAGAAATCCACTCTTCAAAACCTCTTTCCCACACTATTTTTGTCCAAGTATGTGCATTTTATCGTTATTTACCTACTATGTCAATGGGTTTAGTCATAAAAAGCCTTGAACATCTACAACTCATTTACTTATTGTGTTATAATACTTTCGATATTGAAAAAGGTGGAGTACAGTTCCAGGTAGATGCAGTGGCATATTGCGGGTGACGATTATGGAGTTTAAATCTATTCTCATAAAGGATACAACTAAAGAAGAACGTGAGGCGATTGTTAAGAATTCCATGGATTGTGGCAGTGGATGTGAAAACTGTTCATCTTGCTGGCTTGGTGGCGGTTCGCCATGGGACATTTATCAGGATTATATTGACGGCAAGCGCGAGATCAGAGAAATCAATGCTGAATACATGAACAAGTATCGTCAGGGCAGGAATATTATGTGAGGTGTAGCCATGTATGATGCACCAATGATTGAATTATCCTCTGAGGAGGAGCGAAGAACATTTATAAAAGATAAGTATCCATGCATAGCAGATTGTGATATGTGCGGACTTTGCAAAGTCTTTCATGGCAAGGATCCTGAGAACGCTTACGATGATTATATAAAGGGTATACGTACGTTTGCGGATGTATCAGGTGATTATAAGCGTTGATATCCTCATAAGTGCTAGTTCCAGGTCATTGTTAGTTGTATATCCGGGGAAGCCATGTGACATTATCACCGTCGGATAAGGTCATTTATTCCCTGCGTTCATAATCAAATGAATGCAGAAACTTACGAAGCCTGTCGGTCTTTGGAGCATCAAAGAACTCAACAGCATTTCCCTCTTCTACTATCCTTCCTCCATCCATAAATATCATCCGGTCCGCAACAGCCCTCGCAAACTGCATTTCGTGGGTAACTACTATCATTGTACGTCCCTCCCTGGCAAGATCAAGTACTACATCCAATACTTCTCTGACCATTTCGGGATCAAGAGCCGCAGTAATCTCATCAAGAAGAAGTATCTCAGGATGCATCATCAGTGCCCGGACGATAGCTACTCTCTGCTTCTGTCCTCCAGATAACTGTCTGGGGTAACTGTCTTTTTTATTGGATAAACCAACCCTGTCAAGAAATTCAAGCGCTTCTTTTTCTGCATCCCTGCGGTTTGTTCTCCTGATCTTTACAGGAGCAAGTGTCAGGTTCTGCAGAATGGTCAGGTGGGGAAAAAGATCATAACTTTGAAATACCATGCCTATCTTTTCCCGGATCCTGCTAAGATTCTTTGCCGCAGGATCAATGGATTCACCGTCCAGTACTATCTCGCCCTCCTGTATTCTTTCAAGAGCGTTAATACAGCGAAGGAAAGTGCTTTTCCCGCATCCTGAGGGTCCCACGATCACAACAACCTCTCCCTTTTTGACCGTAAGGCTCAGGTTTTCAAACACCATTATATCATCAAAGCTTTTGCTAATGTTTTTAACTTCAAGAATCGTCTCCATGTCAGTTCTCCCATTTCTTCTCAAGATAACCTGCAAATCTGCTTATCGGGAAACATGCAAGGAAATACAGGATGAACACTGTTGCAAAAACCCCGAATGCTGCATTGGGTGATGATTTTCTGTTTGCCTCTATTATCTGCTGGCCTACCTTTAATACCTCTACTATGCCTATCATCATGACGAGGCTGGTGGTCTTGATCATTCTTGTTATCAGGTTTATGGACAGCGGTATCATGCGTCTGACTATCTGCGGCACTATAATATACCTGTAAGTCTGTACCTGATCAAATCCAAGGGATGCTGCAGATTCATATTGTATGACAGGTATTGCTGCAAGAGATCCCCGGACAAGATCCGCCATCTCCGCCGTCCCCCAGAAAGAAAACACTATGATCGATGCACTCTCTGCGCTTAGATTAAGACCAAGAGCCTTCGTGGATCCAAAAAAGACAATGAACAGCAGAACAAGCTGGGGCATTATCCTTACTGTCTCTAGATAGATACGGTATATCGCTGTTATAACCGGACGACGCAGGGTAACAAGCACGCCCAGCAGCACACCCAGTATTATGCTTATTACAACTGATACAAGGCTTATCCTAAGGGCAGCCAGAAGTCCCCCTAAAAGCCTTGCCACGTTATTGCCTTTTAATAAAACTTCAAATCCCATTTTCTATGCTCCCAATGTTTTGTATCTTGCTCTTTTTTCAATCACGCTTCCCAGTATCGAAACGGGAAGGAGCATTACTATATAGAAAACGACAAGCAGGAAAAGAGCCTCTGTCGTATTGTAGTACAGTCCTATCAGATCCTTGGCTGTAAACATCAGATCCATAAGGCTTATGGCCGAAAATACACTTGTTTCCTTCAGCATGAATATTATATTTGCAACAATAGCCGGCACGCTTATCGAAACAGCTTCAGGGAAGATCACATGCACAAACATCTGTCTTCTGTTAAGCCCTAGCGCCAGTGCAGACTCTTCCTGGGATTTCGGGATTGCCGAAAGCCCGCTACGGATCGCCTCTGCCATATAACTTCCTCCCAGGAGTCCCAGACCTATCGCCCCGCAGTTTGGTGCCGAAATGCTCAGTCCTATTTTCGGTAGCCCGAAATAAATAAAAAACAGCTGAACAAGAAGAGGCGTATTGCGAAAGAGCTCTACATAACCCACCGCAATCTTTGAGACTACAGGTACCTTAAAATGCATCATGAACGCAGCAAAAATACCGACAGCAAACGAAATGGCTATTCCTGCCCAGCCTATCTTTACTGTCAGTATGAATGCTTCGATATATAGAGGCATGTATGAGTGTATTACTTCGAAATCCATCTGTATATTTCCTATTTTTTTCTTTTGTCAAAATGCATCGAAATACCTGTTCCGAGATTCTGGATTATCTGGAATATTACTATCAGAAGCACGACTGTTATGATCATGATATCGGTCTGCCATCTGTAGTATCCGTATCTTACGGCTATATCTCCGAGCCCGCCGCCTCCGACGGTTCCCGACATTGCGGAATAACCAAGAAGTAGTCCTGTCGTTATCGTAAATCCGGTCATGAGAGAAGTACGCGCTTCAACAAGAAGTACCCTGGTAATTATCTGAACATTGCTCGCACCCATCGATTTTGCAGCTTCTATCACACCAGTATCAACATCATTAAGCGAGGATTCGACCACTCTTGCAATATAAGGGGCCGCACATATGACCAGCGGCACGATGGTCGCGGTAGAGCCATAGCTTTTTCCTACAATAAGCCTTGTAAACGGTATGAGGAGGATCAGAAGGATAAGAAAAGGTATGCTTCTTATTATGTTACAGATAAAATCAAGTATCCTGTATACGAGCCTGTTGGGTTTAAGCCCATTATCATTCGTCACGAACAGAAGGATTCCCAGCGGCAGGCCTGCAACATAGCCGATCAGTACTGAACCGAACGTCATATATAACGTATCCCTGATACCTTCAACAATCATCTTTATAACCTGATCATTCATTATCGCTCACCTCACTGACTACAATACCTGTTTCTTTCAGATATTCTATGATCTCACCCTGTTTGTCATGTCTGCCCGGCAGTCCGAGTATCATCTCCCCTACCGCTCTTCCGTTTACGTTTCTTGTATCAGCCCTTAATATGTTGATAGGTACCTGAAGCTTCAGTATCATATTTGCAATAATAGGTTCATAAGCTGAATTCTCCTGAAATACAATACGTATCTTCCTTTCCGTATCAAGTCTTTCTATAGGTGTATATTTTACCTCTCTGCCTGAAATCAGCTCCTTTGCCGCATCGGATTCCGGATGCTCAAATATCTTATCAACAAAGCCTTCTTCAACCAGCCTTCCACTGTCGATGATCGCAACCTTCTTACATACCTCAGTGACCACCGACATCTGATGTGTTATGATCACGATGGTAATCCCCATCTCTTCATTTATCTGTTTTAACAGAGACAGTATAGATGCGGTCGTCTGGGGATCGAGTGCACTTGTCGCCTCATCACACAGCAGTATCTGGGGATTAGTTGCAAGGGCTCTGGCTATGGCTACTCTCTGCTTCTGCCCTCCGGAGAGCTGTGAAGGATAAGCCTTTTCCTTGTCTTCCAGATTTACAAGCTTAAGCAGGTCTTTTGCCCTCTGTCTGGCTTCCTTTTTCTTTATACCTGCGATCTCCAGCGGAAAACATATATTATCGGTAACATTCTTCTGTTCTAGAAGATTGAAATTCTGAAAGATCATTCCTATATTGCTGCGCTGCTTTCGAAGCTCCTTTTCACTAAGTCCGGCAAGATTTACGCCGTCTATAAGCACACGGCCGTCCGAGGGTTTCTCCAGATAATTTATCGAACGTACCAGAGTGCTCTTCCCCGCTCCCGACATTCCGATTATCCCGAATATATCACCCTTTTCTATCGAAAGGGTGATACCGTCAAGCGCGGTAATGGTATGCCCTTCCACCTCAAACTTCTTTGTAAGGTTTTTGATCTCTATGATACTCATCGTGACCATACTCCATTTCATATATATGCGGGAGAACGTTACCCTCCCGCATATGACTCTTCTTTAATTACTTTATTACAACCTTTACCCTTCGAAGAATATTACCGATCCCTCATAGGTATCTTCGATAAACTTCTTGATATGATCGGAACGGAGTACTGTTACAAGGGCTTTGATCTTATCTGTATTCTCGTTTCCTTCATACACTCCGATGATATTAACATATGTCTTGGCGGCAACCGAATCCGTCTTCTCATATGCTATTGAATCCTTGCCCACCGAATATCCCGCTTCAAGCGCATAGTTGCCGTTAAGAACAACATACTCGACCTCTTCCGTTACCCTTGCCACCTGTGCAGCCTCCAGCTCCACGAACTTAATATTATGAGGATTCTCTTCAATATCATTTACGGTAGCCGTAAGTCCTGCTCCCTCCTTAAGTTTAAGCAGCCCGTTATCCTGGAGCAGAAGGAGTGCCCTTGCCTCATTGGTTGTATCGTTTGGAACTGCTATGCTGTCACCGTCTGCAAGTTCATCAAGAGTCTTCTTCGTGCCGGGATAGATTCCGAAAGGCTCATAATGGATGTCACCAGCATCAACAATATGAGTACCATGTTCTTCATTAAAGCTGTTAAGGTACGGGATATGCTCCATATAGTTTGCATCAAATTCACCTGATTCTACAACAAGGTTGGGCTGAACATAATCCTCGAATTCAACGATATCAAGATTGTAGTCGTAATCCTTAAGTATCTTAGCTGCTTCTTCAAGTATCTCCGCATGAGGAACAGATGATGCCGCAATCTTAATTGTCTCGCCGTTACCAGGTTTGATATCAAGTGCTGCTGCTCCCGACGCACCGTCATTTGCTTCGCCTGCCGTTACTCCGCCTTCAACCACCAGCGTTTCTTCATAATCCTTACCGTAAGTATCTATGAGGGTTGCTTCATAATCTTCATGGAAGAAATTCTCTTGCCTCATGTACATCCGATACATCAAAGACATACTTTAATCCAGATCTGCTTATCCCATCCTCATCAATAAGCGCTATCCCCTTTGCACCCTTATTGACCCAGCAGTGCATCCTTTCATTCCAGAGCTCAAGCGATGCGCAGGCAGTTGCATCCGGCCTCTGTGCATATATGAGCATCTGCTCATTGAATGTATATTTATACACCCTCATGGCAGTATCCAGAAATGCCATCCACTCCTGTTCGTTCTCGACGATCCGCTTAGCCGCGAACTCCGCAAGACCCTTGATCTCGTTGTATCTTCTTGCCATTTTCTCTCTCCTCCCATTTTTGTTATATAACAAGAACGGCGGTTACAAATCCTTAAAGATCAATAACCGCCGTTCATTTGTATCGGTATAAAGTTTATCTGGACATATTTCCAGTTATATAATTGCAATATCCCTCCTATCTCTTTTTGAATAAAATCAATTCCGGATTAGTACCTTCTGCCTCATAAGTGCTTATCAGTATGAAGTCCATATTTGCAAGCACCCCAAAGCAGAGGCCGTCAACAATTTCAGATTCCAGCTGGTTCCCGAGGTATGTGGTCTGGTCATCAAGGAATTTTGCTTTCATGCCGCCCGGAAGTGGATACTCAAGATTAACATACTTGCCAACAAGAGCGTTCAGCTTCTCTACTTTTGGCATTCCGTCTATATGAAGCGCATTTATCTCATCGATCAGCTGCTTCTTAAAGTCTTCAAACTCTCCACCGTCACCAAGCTTTTCATATCTTTTCCAATAATCAAGTTTAGGAAGCTCTTGCCTTAAATATGTACGTGCCTGGTCTTCTGAAAAACCTTCGTTTACCATGTTCTTTACACACACATCTATAAGGTCATCCATATCGCTGTAAGTGTATGTTCCATCAGCAAAGCACCACTTACAATAATCCTCATTCATACTTCCATCCTTGTTCCTGCCTATAATAGTATCTTCAAGCGGCATGCCGCAGCATTGGCAGATGAGCTTATGCGGCGATCCAAGCAGGGTATTTATGGAAACACTGTATAGATCAGACAGCAGTTTCAAAGTTTCAGTATTGGGAACAGTATCGCCATTTTCCCATCGCGATACTGCCTGTCTTGTCACAAACACCTTTTCAGCCAGCTCATCCTGTGAAAACCCGTTTTTCGTTCTGAGATCCAGTAATATTTCCTTTGTACTCATAGTTTGGCACCTCATCTTCATAATCTGATTGTATTATGAAGATACATAAAATGCACGCAACTGGCTGTTGCTAATAATCTATCTGCGAACTACTTCATTACTATAAAGAATCCTGCTGAGATTATGGTTGAATATCCAGTCTGGCTTTATGTGCCTGCGCATGCTGTAGGCTCCTTGGGATCCTGTACAATTTCCCATCCTTTTTAAGCTTTGCGCCGGTTTGATGATAATAGAACGATATCCCGTTCTCTGCACACTGTCTGTGGATCTGTTCTACCCATTCATAGTCACAGACCCTTGCATCCGCTCCTGATTCACCTCCAACGCTTACATGCTTTATGACCGGACTTCCATCCTCAGCTCTGTATCCTTTAATATAAGGCTCCAAGTCAACAGCACTCAGCATAGGCTCCACCATTACCGAATGATGGTATAATGGGAGAGACAGATATATCGGGAGCCTCTTGTCTGCCATATCCTGATCTTCACAGGTGACCGCTATTATGACATGCTCCCAGCCTCTCCCCCAATCATCCGGAAGATTCTTCTCTATCCGTTCCGGTCTCTTGGTTATCATGAAAAAAGAGCAATCAGACCTTTCATATATCATATCCCATGCATCATCCCGCCACTCATCTGCATCAGGGTGAAAGAAATCGGATGAAAAGCAGGTATATATATGCGATCCATAGGGGATTTTATATCTGCCCCTGTTTTTCCCGGACTTCAGCACCCGGATGGGAAGATCAAAGTTATCGGTTTTCCGAACTATGGATGGGTCTTTTCCAACTGATTCATCCCGGCGATACATATAGCAATGCAGGCATCCTGCACTTGCCTTGGTACATCCATGCCATAGGTTCCAATTAGTTGATACAGGTGCACGCGGATCATTATTCTCTTCAGGAAATAAAGAAAGCTGCTTCATATACAATCCAACTTCTAATACTCTTCAATAAACATTCCCGTCAGCCTCGGAACCTTGAATCTGTTTGTAAAAAGATCACACTTGCACAGGAATTCGTAAAATGCATGTCTCCCCTGTCCCGACATCGATTCATAATTCCCCTGTCCTTTCGCAAGGATCACGTCAGCTTCATCAATTGAATTCCTCGCTTCCTCCGGCATCATATCATAAATGGTTCCGGCAATTGCCTCTCCGTTTGATACGATCCCCGCCACTTTATCAAGACCTGAATATACTGCATCTTCCACTGTAGCATCATTTAACACTTCACCGCCACGTACCATCGCTTTAATGTCAAGATACGGAAATCGTTTCTTCAACTGTTCTATCATCAGTTTATCCAGGACAATCTCGCCGCAGTTATCGCATACAAGCAGAAATGACCTTGCATTTTCGCATTCTCTTATAAATGATTCGTAGACAGAAATATCGTCCTGCCGCATTTCTGTATCCTTAAACAACGTCAGGAATTCATTTTCATCCACATGGTTCATGGCTCCAAAATCAATATAGTTTCCAACACGGGCTATCACAATTGACTTTGCCAGTGGATCAGGTGCGTTTTCAATCTCTGCTCTTAAGTTTTCCTCCAAGGCCAGCACAAGGTCGTTATACTTTTTCTTGATATCCTTATAATCTGCACCTGTACCAAAATATCTGACGTGTACCTTGTTGAACAGATATACCAAATATGGGCTTGTATCATTCTCTCGACGGTTATCAATAAGCTCCTTTATCTCTGCAAGATATTCTTTATTGTCCGTCTTATTCAATTGCCTGTCATACAGGCATTTAGCGCAGCTTTCCGAAATACGCATAAGTCAATATACCTCTGCTTCCATACCGTAATACTCTTCTTACTTCCCTTGCGTGCTTACATACTCCAGCCTGAGCTCTTCCTTCTTATCTTCCTAGAAGATGATATATCGCCAATGCCGCATCATAGGCCTGGCCAATGCAACCGTCCACGGCACTTTTACGCAGCAACTTTCCTCCCAAGATAAAGGTCTGAGGGACTTGCGTCCCTCATTCCTCCATCTTTATCGTTTAAAAGATCTGACCAGGCAGCTTCAGCTTCTCCTTTACAGGAAAATCCTTATCAAACTCATCCACATCTTCATCCTTCACATAATACGCCTGCGGAGTCCGATATACACCTGTTATGCCATCAAGATATCCCGGCTTTAACTCCTTGCAGAGAAAGAACGATGAATCATCGCCCTCTGCAAGATCATGATACCGGATTTCAAACTCTCTGGCATAGGTAAATCCGCTCTTGCCATAGAATTCAATGTTTCCTTCAAAAAGCACGGCACCAAATCCCATTTCTGAAGCCTTTTCCAGGGAATAGTCCAGCAAAGCCTTCCCATAACCTTTACGTTTAAGTTCCGGAATGATCCCGATCGGTCCCATAGTAAGAACATCTATCACTCTGCCATCATCCGCTTCTATGATAGTCTTCATGAACATGTTCTGTCCTATCAACTTACCATCCTGCTCCATCACAAAATCAAGTTCCGGAACAAATGCCGGATCATCCCTGAGTACATGAATAACGTAATGCTCGCTGCATCCCGGACGGTATACGTTCCAGAATGACTCTCTGACAAGGTTTTCAACAGCTCTGTAATCTTTCTTCTCTTCTAAACGAATTATAAAGTCATTTTTATACTACGATTCTTCATCCTCATTTATTTTGCGGGAAAATTGTCTATTCCACATCCTTTCGACTATTTCGTATAGCAAATATAATACATGCTCCGATCGCAACACCACTCGTATTCAGTATAAGATCATCAATATCTGTATGTCTTTCAGGACATATTAACTGTGTAAGCTCAATAAACAATATAAGGCCGATACCTGCAAATACAGTCTTTTTGATATTTTCAAGCTTGCGAAAGCAGATCGGCCATACTATTCCCACGGGTATGAACATGGCTATGTTCCCGATAATATTGATAAGCCAGCCATCATATCTGTCAAAAAGAAAATAGAACGGGATAAAGCTTATCATATCAGATGGTGCTTCTGTAAAACCAATCATAAGTGCTCCTATTTTCCCATCAATATGATGTAATGGAAAGTAAACAAATCTCGCTATCACCACAATGCATATGTATACAAGTAACATCTGCAATTCACGTTTTGCTGAAAACTTCTTGAATCTATTCGCAATGATGAATCGTACGAGCACCCATATAAGTGTAATAAAAACAAACATCTGCATATAGGTTATTTCAATCATAAACATTTCCATAAAGTTTCAAACTCCTTAATCAATAAAATTTAAAGAAATTTTGTATCCCACTCTTTTTTCAGAATGGCATCTGATAGGTATTCTCATAATGCGGAGTTCCATCATGATTTTTAACAAAACTAATGAACTCCTTGAAAAGACCTTCCTGTCTCATCCCTAGTTTCTCGCAAAGATGCTGACTCGACTTGTTATAATCCTCGGTATAGGCATAAATACGCCTTGCTCCTTTTTCCTTGAAAAGATAGTCAAAGAAAGCATAAGCTGCCTCATAGGCGTACCCTTTTTCCATGATATGCCTTATTTAGCATCCAGCATGGACTGAAGGTATCCATCTCAGAATCTGCGCCATGTTCATCAGCAGGCTCAGGATAAGCATCAATCTCCCCTATAACTTTCCCGGATTCTTTCAGAACTATCGCAAAATAATACTCTGTTTCAGAGGATCTCTTTAAAACCTCTTCTCTTGCTTCTTCAAGAGAATGCAGCTTCATGCTGGCAAAGCAGTTAACAGCCGGTTCATTCAAATATTCAAATACATCCTCTGCATCCCCCTCCTGAAATGGGCGAAGGAGCAATCTCTCTGTTTCTATAGTCATAACGAATCACTCCACAGGCCAAAATCACAACCCAAATGCAAAAATAGCAATAATATAGAATCCAACAATACTCACCGTAGCAAGCAGGTCCAAAATGCCTAGGATACGAACTGTTTTATCCCCTCCCGCAAGCTTGCGGCCAACAAAAAAGAATATAAATCCTAAAAATCCCAGAAATGTAGTTGTGTTAATTACTGTCCTAATCGCTGTGGAATCAAAGTGTGATACCATCAGGAAAATTGCTATTATTGCGGAAACTACCGGTATTACACCGGCAATAATTGCTATTGTTTTTTTCATCGTAACTCTTCCCTCTTTCACTCCACTGGCCAATTGATTTATTAGTGATGGCATCCTCCATGTCCGCATGAATGTCCCTCACTATGCTCATGATCATGATGGTCACAGTTCGCTTCGCCGCTTGCATCAAGAGTTCCGGCGATCAGTGCGTCAACTACCACATCTGTATTGCCACTGGCACCTGCATAAAGCTTAATCCCTGCCTCCTGGAGAGCTCTCTGGGCACCTCCACCGATTCCACCACAGATAAGAGCATCGACATTTGCAATATTAAGAATTCCTGCAAGGGCACCACATCCCTCTCCGTTTGTTCCAAATATCTGTGAGTTTACAACATTGCCATCCTCAATATCGTAAACCTTGAACTGCTCTGTTCTTCCAAAATGTCCAAAAACATTACCGTTGTCGTAAGTTACTGCTACTCTCATCGTATTATCTCCTTTTTTATTGATATTTATTCGATTTCTTTCCCTGTCAATTTCGATATTGCCTCCTGCAATTGAAAGTCTATTACCTTCAACAACCGCTGTTATGAGCTTCTTCCTTGCATTTTCATACATAGCTGTAACCGTTGTTCTGGCAACTCCCATCCTAAAAGCGCATTCTTCCTGATTTAGGCCCTCATAGTCCAGAAGCCTTATGGTCTCAAACTCATCAAGAGAGAGCATTATCGTTTCTAATATTTCTTTTTCCGCATCTTCAGGAATGAAACTGTAGTAATCCGGAAAGCTACATATCCTTCTGCGCTTGGGTGTTCTGGGCATTTCTTTCCTCCATGAACAAAATTGACATATGTCAGATTAAATATAGTATTTATTCTGACATATGTCAATATGCATGTTGCTTAAAAAACTATTTCTTCACCGGAATGTACGTATCCAAGCTGATCACACATGATCCTCTTCATTTCTTCAAATGCAGGGATTCCTGTGCAATGACATGTGAAGAACTTTGCCTGATATGTTCTTAGTTCCTCTGCAATGGATCTGACTTCCCGGAGTTCATCTTCACGAAATTCGCGCTTCAGCATCAGATGAAAGCCACTGATAACAATGTCAGGAAGACTTCCATACTTCTCTTTATAAGCATTAAGAATACTCAGAATCCCATTATGGGCGCAGCCGGACATTAACACTGTGAGCCCTTTGTCTTTTACCACAAGAAAGTGTTCGTGGCTAAAATCATCTGGTACAAAACTACCATCAATCCTGACCAGAAGGCGCTTGTTAGTGAACGGAAGCATATGCGTTCTGCTTTTTATCGTTAAAAGCTCCAGCTCATCATCGATCACATAGTCACCCTTGATTAGCCTTACCTGAGGAAGATTTAAAATATCTCTGTCTATCCCTATATATCTATAGCGGTCATCCCCTGCCTTTTTTCCATCGTCTGCATAATAGTCGCCACCGGCAGAACTCTGCATATAAATGGCAGCATGATCGTTGATCCTGGTAAATGGGATAATGCCTCCTGAGTGGTCGTAATGCCCATGGCTAAGCACAACTTTCTCCCTTCCTTGCACCGCCGCCAAAATTGGTGGCCAGTTTAAGTGCCAGCTTTTCATCGAATCCATGCTCTATAGCATAAGTGGTGAATACTCCCTGTGTGCAGTTAAAATTGCGGCTATAATAGTCCACGGCTCTTTCCGCGTGCATGTTTTTCATAACCATTCACTCCTCGATAATATCATATACGCTCTCAACGTTAAGTATTATAACACGAAGGCAGTCATAAATGTTAAGAAAGGGGCAGCCGAAACTGCCCCTTTCTCTACATGGTTCCATACCGCAGATCATGCTGCTTCATTAACGAGCTGTCTCCCTCGTCTTTTTTGCCACCGGATGTTCCCTTCCTGCTTCGTTTTTTGCTACTTCTGCCTTCTTCTCCGATAACAGCTCCTTCATGGATACACGCTCACGTTCAGGCTTTCTATCGGTTCTGCCGGCTTTATCAGAACGACCGGCACATTCTTCTCCCTTTTCATGATTCTGTTCCTGTTCCCTCTGCTGCTTCCTTTCCTCCATCCTGTCTGCAAGCACAAGCTCTTTCTCCTTGGAATCATACATATATACATGATCCGAAAGCCTGTCCTCGGGTGCTACTTCACCTGCATTCACATCCTGCACCATAGCCTCAAGGTCACGCCTGTCCATTTCCACATCTGCTGGAAGGACTATGACCTCATGTATGCTTGACGGCAGTACTATGAAATCGCCTCCCAGCTTCTGCGATATGTCCTCCATCGTCTTTGCATCAAGCAAAGCAGCCGCTCCGTTTAGTGTAATGCTATTGGAAAGCACATACATCGAAGGATGCTCCTCCTTGCTTATTCCATACATTTCCAGAAGATTGTCCGTAACGACAGCTGTCATATGTCCTTCCTTGCTGCCTCCAAGATCGACCGCATACATGACAGCCAGATCCTCTATCCTGGTATGAGGCTTATTCGCAAGATATTCAGCGTTCATCTCGGCATTTACAAGCTTGCATATGATATGATCCCTGACCTGGTCAAGATCTGTGATCATGTTAACATCAAAATCCTTTCCGACATCTCGAAGAGTACATGGGACATCGGAACATCAACTGCACAGAGAAATATCTGCGTTTAACAGCCGAATCCTATGATCGGATAATAGATGCGCTCATACCTCTATATGATGACATGATAAGAGGAGAGAACGAAGATGAGTAAAAAACATTTATCGGACTATTTATCTGATTATCTCACAAAATATCTCCCTCTTCAGAAAGGAGTTAGCCCCAATACGATTAAGTCGTATAGAGATGCATTTATTGTTTTTTTGCGCTATTGCCGTGATGAGTTAAAAATAAAACCCGAAAAACTCACGGTCGAACAGCTTTCAAGAAAAAG
>JAILNV010000046.1 GCA_024691125.1 Lachnospiraceae bacterium
CTCGAAGGTCGCTCTGAGACCGCCCGAAGGAAAGCTGCTGGCATCAGGTTCACCCTTTATAAGCTCCTTGCCGGAGAACTCCATGATAACCCTGCCGTCTGACTGTGGGGAAATAAAGCTGTCGTGCTTTTCCGCCGTGATGCCCGTAAGCGGCTGGAACCAGTGTGTATAATGGGTAGCCCCTTTTTCAATAGCCCAGTCCTTCATTGCGATGGCTACAACATTGGCTATGGAAATATCAAGGTCTCTTCCGTCCTCGATCGTCTTCTTAAGCGATTTATAGATATCCTTCGGTAATTTATCACGCATTATCGCATCATTAAATACCATGCTTCCGAATATTTCAGGTACATTGCTTCTCATAATCTTCTCCTTATCACAGTTCTTTCATATGTTGTCTGAAATCCCAAATAAATATATCATAACCGGACCTGTTCAACAAGATACTCTCACCATTCATTCAAGCTTAAGCACTTCGGTAAGACCGCTGTATCCGTACATCTCGGAAATGATCCCGTTATATACAGACTGATCCTCATATGGTCCCCCGAAATGCACACCATCGGAAAACATTTCCTCAGGATAATATTTGACGTGTTCAAGATAATCCGGGAACAGCTTATCAAGTCCTGTCTCTTCGAAGTATTCCGGCGCCAGTTCACTGACTGTCCTGTGGTATGCATCCATATCAGGTATCGGTGCCGGCAAAAAATGGAATACAACATTTCTTTCAGAGCACAGGTTCGCAATCTTCTTTAAATACGAAACGTATACAGATTCCTCAAGTGTATGGGGATAATCATTCCTCCCATGGCTCTTAATATAATTCAGATACAGCTTACGGTTCAGCCCGCTGTTATCAATCCGTTCTACGACCGGACGTTCCATAAAACGTTCCCCGAATATATATTTAAGTTCATCGACCGTTCTTTTATCAAGCAGCCCAAGCTTATCTGTTTCCACCAACGGCATCACAACATACTGATACGCGTATTCGATGTTGAAGTTCTTACTCACATCATCCATCGGTACCATTACAAGATACACATCTGTCGCATCCGGATGATTATCAAGATAAAGCTTCGTAAGCACATACTGTCCTGCTGCCGAAAAAGGGGCTATCGCCGGTGCTACACATACTTCATCATTGATATCCGTAAGATCGATGAACATCTGCCTTCCCACACTGTCACCGAGGAGAAGTATGTGCGACCCGTCTTTTTCCTGTACTCTGTCTATCAGCGGGACTATCCAGTCCGGTCCGTCCATGTGTGTAAGGTAAGTATCACTGTACGTCATTCTGGCGATCGGCATGGAGTAATCATCATCATATGACAGCACTTCAAAACCTGCAAGAAATAACGTTATCAAAAGTGTTATGATAATAAGCTTTATCGCGAATTTGTTCATGTGTTTTCCTCAGCTGGCACTCAGAACCGGAAATATATGAAATCCGCAGAGCTGAGTCCAAGATTCTGTATTGCTGCAAGAATGATATAAAGCGATGCACCCATATAGCATATCCACCTGAAAATCAGTCCCTGTTTATCAAGCCATTTAATAAATCCAAAGCCTCTCTCATGCAGTATGTCAACCATAAGCAGCACGATAACGGCAGGAAGCATACTTTGCAGAGCTGCCTCAGGCAGCGGAAGCGACAGTGCATCCATCCAGTCACCCGATACGGTATAGAGCTTGAAATCGGTTATGATCCGCTTCGTCATATCTGCTGCTGTCGACAGACTTCCGGCCCTGAAAAACATCCATGCATAGTCAACCATTATAAATGTTGCCAGTGTCTTAAATAGTCTTCTGCCGAATGTATTATCATCAAGCTTAAGCTGCGATGAAATCCTGTTTCTGAAGTCCGATGTAAGTCCCGATATCAGGTGGTATATACCGTGCAGGCCGCCCCATGCAACGAAGTTCCATGAGCTTCCGTGCCACAGGCCGCTGAGAAGAAAGGTTATCATATTGTTTACGTATTTCCTTGTTCTTCCCTTCCGGTTGCCTCCAAGCGGAATATACACATAATCACGGAACCACGTGGACATGCTTATATGCCAGCGGCTCCAGAAATCCTTAATATCAACTGCAAGATACGGCTGTCTGAAATTGTCATTTATCTTAAACCCGAGCATTCTTGATGCTCCGATGGATATACAGCTGTAACCTGCAAAATCAGCATAAATCTGAATACCGTAGCATATGGTTGCATAAGCTATAACAGCCCCCGAATAAGATGTATGGTTATTATAAACAGCATCTACAATACATGATATCCTGTCCGCTATAACAAGCTTCTCGAAGTATCCCCACAACATAAGCAGAATTCCCGTGCGGAAATCCTCTGCATCAGGTCCTTCAGGTTCATTTATCTGCCTAAGAAGATTGTCGGCTCTGTCAATGGGACCGGCTACTATCTGCGGAAAAAAAGAAATGAAAAGGGCATAATTTACGAGGTTCTTCTCAGCCTTCTGTTTTCCCCTGTACACATCTGCTACATAGCCTACAGCCTTGAAGGTATAGAAGGAAATACCGGCAGGGATTATCAGCGACAATGACGGCATAACAAAAGAAATATGGATGCGCGACAGGACGGCATTCAGATTGTTTGCGATAAATGAAAGATATTTAAATGATCCGAGAGTGACAAGACATAAGACTACGGCAGCAAGCATTACGGCTTTACGTCCCGTTTCCATCCTGTCCATGGCATTAGCCGCCGAATATGTGATAAGTATTATCCCAAGAAGCACGGGAATACTTCTTATGTCAAAACAGCCATAAAAGAAAAGGCTTGCAATCATCAAAAATGCACGCCTGAACCTGCACGGCAGAAACCGGTATATCGCTATAACGAAAGGAAAAAATACAACAAAATTAAGAGAGTTAAAAAGCATTTGAGTTTCCCGTATATAAAACAGTGTCAGTTTTGTTATAACTATATTTTTTATACAAGTATTATCTCTGCCAGACCGGTAGGCATATCTGCAACGCCGATATATGGGTATTCTTTAAGGTCATCCCTGTTTTTAAATCCGAACCCATATGTGACCGCTATAAACGGTATTCCTGCCTGCGCCGCACCTTTGGCATCATTGTCGGTATCTCCGATAAGAACACAGTCTTCCTTTACAGCTCCCATCTCATTAACACACATAAGAACAATATCCTCTTTTTTCAGGATATTATTGTTATCAGCGCCATGCATGGGATCACAGTATCTGTCAAACCCCTTCGCACGCAGCAGCTTAAGAGCATAATCCTCTCTTTTATAAGTCGCCACAGCCATTTTGACATTATTCCTCTTAAGCGTTTCACACAGCTTAAATATGCCCTCGTAAGGCTCCGCCTTAAGCAGTGCATTATCTTTATAATACTCACGGAAAATATTGGCACCTCTCTGTGCATCTTCATCAGTCAGTCCGTACAGTCTCTTTAAAGATGACTGTACCGGAGGCCCTATAAATGAAAGCTTCTGCTCTTCGGTAAGCTCCTTATATCCAAGCTCTTTAACCGTATATTCCACACTCTCAAGAATACCCTCGGCGGTATCAAGCAATGTACCGTCAAGGTCAAAGATCACATTCTTAATCATTTCTTCTCACACTCTGTTATTATTCCGGGTTATTCTTTTCTTCAATGATCGGAAACCTGATGCTGCTTTACCTTTTATACTTAATTCTTTCATATTCATCCCTGTCAAGGAACGGTGCCATATCATCAAGCGACGGCGAAACAATACGCCCGTCCGGCAATACCTTCGATGATGACTTTGGTTCAAAGTTCTGATCGGGATCTACCAAAGCCTCGCATATACAGGGTCCCTCCGAATTAAGCACCTTCTCAAGCACACCGTCTGCATTTTGCTCTGTATCAAGCTTAAAATAGGGAATCCCGAATGCATCCGCAAGCTTTTCAAAATCCGGAAAGCCTACTCCACTGTCTTTGTCAATTCCGACAAACGGAGGCTTAAACAGATTCCTCTGTGTCTGTCTTATTGACAGATATCCGTTATTATTAAGAATAAAGAGCTTGATATTAAGTCTGTTATATGCTACTGTCGCAAGCTCCTGAAGATTCATCATAACGCTTCCGTCGCCGTCAATACATACAGTCCGTCTGCTGTTGTCGGATACGGCAACACCGAGAGCCGCCGGGAACCCGTATCCCATTGCCGCACAGCCCGAATTGGTAAACATTCTCTGCCCCTGTTTTATCTTAGCTGCCTGAAAGGTGATAACACAGGCCGCGCCGTTTCCGCATATTATACGGTCGGTACCGTCAAGATTATTAAAGAGCGTATCTATAAACACATACGGATTGATAAGTCCGTTCTTATGATGATCGTTCCTTACTGCCGGGAATCTGTATAGCAGTCCCCTGCACCATTCCACCCATTTTTCATGCTTCATCTGAGGCTCATACGGAACAGCCAGCATCTTATCCAGAAAATCATTGACATCGGCATGTATCGGAAGGTCTGCCTTAACCGTCGGTTTATGAAGCTCTCTCGGATCGATATCCACTATAACCTTAAATGCATTCTTTGCAAAATCATGATGCGTGTATCCGATCATCCTTATATTCATTCTGCATCCGAGACTTATCAAAAGATCGCAGTTCTGCACTGCGAAATTACCCGACCGGATCCCCACGGTACCCGGCATGCCTGCAAAATAAGGATTATCGTAAGCTACAGTATCATTTGCATTCCATGCCGTAACCACCGGTATTCTGTACTTATCAAGGAATTTAAGCAGTTTATCCGTAGCGCGCCCGAGATTAATCCCTGTTCCCGCCAGTATAAGAGGAGCTTTGGCTTCACTGATTCTCCTGACCAGAATATCAATCTGTGCATCGGTTACTGTAGGAGCATCCCATGTCATTTCCGCATTTGCGTCAAAATGCAGAAGCTCCTCTGTTCTTATCTTTGCTCCCTGAACATCCAGAGGAATATCGAGCCATACAGGTCCCCCTCTTCCGTCCGTTGCAAGATATAATGCTTTCTCAAGATGATATGCAATGGTAAGAGGATCCGTGACCATTACGGCATACTTGGTCATATTCTTAACAGACTCGATCACATTGAATTCCTGATCTCCAAGCTGTCTTAAATTAAGGTCTGATGCAGCCCATATGGTGGTCTCTCTTTTTACCTGCCCGGAAATAACAAACATCGGGATCGAATCGAGCCATCCGCCCATAACTCCTGTGATCGCATTGGTGCCTCCGGGACCGCTGGTCACACATACCGCAGCCAGCCTTCCCGTCATTCTGGCATAGCCTTCCGCCGCTATGGCACATGCCTGTTCATGATGGTTAAAGATACAATGTATTCCCTCTTCATGACCTATTGCGTCATCAAGATGCATCGCACCTCCTCCCGTAACCATGAAGCAGTCCTTTATTCCGTTTTTTACAAGAAATTCCGAGATATATTTTGATACCTTGATCTCCATCTGCTCTTTCCTTTTCTGTTGGCCCTTTATTTATCATATTCACTTGGCGTAATAAACGATACTTCTATTCTCCCCTTTATTCCCTTAAAGAATTCTATTGCATAGGCATTCAAAGCCTCTGCCTTTTCATTGAGGAAGCTGTAAGCCTTATCTATATCGAAGTAATTTACATTATCCGGTGTATATCCGTCAAAGCCGGCCAGAGCCACATCTCTGCAGCCGCATTTGATCAAAACCCGTATCAGCATACACATGGAGTTATCCGGGAACTCAGCTTCTTCATCGATCACGCTCGAGTAATTGACAACATAATCGAAATCACGGTCATTCCTTGTAAGATTCGAAGAAGCTATAAGCTTTACATCCGCATTGGCACTGTCATGAAGCCTCCCTGCCGACTGCAGGAATCTTGTGTTGTTTGTAATGAACATATAGTCGGGATGAAACAGCTTGTTAATATAATTTACCGAGATTATAAGCGGCGATTCTCTGTCTATGTACTCTCTGATCTTATCCCCGCATCTGCTTACGCCTGCACCCGGTCCCAACATCAGTATCTTTCTGTCTGCAAGCGCATCCGAAAGCCTCTTAATATCTCCCGAATCATCGCATTCATTCTTCTGGTATTCCATGTACAGTTCCTCTACCAGCTTCATGTTCTTCTCAAGCTTCTGTTCCTCGGGAATACGCTTCAAAATATCGTTTATTGACGTTATTGAAAGAGTACGCTTGTTCATCAGGTATGATACATAATCCGGATGAACCCTGTTCGATGCGGCTATATAATAAAACAGCTGATAACCCCATGGAGACTTCCTCTGGAAATCCATTACGCTGGTGGTTATCGCTTCCTGCATTTCAGTGACAACATATTCTTTACCGTAATGCTCATTCATATACATTGCAACAAGCTCGAGCGGTGCATTCCCGGCACTCTTACCCATTCCATATAAAGTACCGTCTACCAGAATATCCCTCTCCGTTTCATAATCAAGAGCAGTTGTCGTATTGGTATATCCAAGCTGAAAATTATTGTGTGCATGAAAGCCCAGAACGATCCCCGGTTTCAGATTTGTATCAATAACATTCATGATATGCTTAAGCTCAACCGGATTGAGCAGACCATACGTGTCTACCATTGACAGCGCATATGGCTCTATTTCATTTGCCAGGCCTATCACTTCCAGAAGTTCTTCATCAGAATATGAAGTAACAGAAACAAGCTGGGAAAAGACTTTGTAACCCAGCTCCTTAACAAGACGGCAGAATTCCATTGCCGGATGCATATTATGTTTTTTGAAAATGACTCTTATCCCGTCTATATAGGATTCGTCGGCAGGTCTTATATTTTTGATATCGCAGGTACCGTAATCGATCATACCCACTATCATTGCATTTCTGCGGTCGAGCTTGCCGTATATGCGTTCAATGCTGTCAGTATCGGGCATTATGCTTCTGTTAATATCAAAGCATCTCCTGTCGTCAAGAAATCCTATCTCTATAACGTCCGCCCCCGATGCGGTAAGCCTCTCAAATATATTTACGAGATTATCATGACCGAATTCCCAGTCATTTACATATCCGCCATCTCTCAATGTACAGTCAAGCAAATATCTGTTCTTCAATATTCCTTCCTTCCGATTACATCATTCCTTATCAAAATTGATACGTTTCTCTTCTACCACGATCGGCCGGTTTATAACACGGATATTTATATTCAGAATATACTCTCCTATCAGACCGATAAACAGAAGCTGCAGTCCTCCCAGGAAGAAAACACCTATTGTCATGGGAGCAGCGCCTGCCTGAAAGCTGTTCCAGTTACAGAGCTTCATAATAAGATATACTATTGCGATCACAAAGCTTATTCCGGAACAGATAAGTCCCACAAAAGTAGCAAGTCTTAATCCTATTTTTGTATATGATGTGAAGCTGAGCATAGCAGCATCATACAGACTGTAGAAATTATTATGTGTTTTGCCCGCTCTTCTTTTGGGCTGCTCATATTCTATTTCCACCATATTAAAG
>JAILNV010000047.1 GCA_024691125.1 Lachnospiraceae bacterium
GGCAATAGAAAAGGAAGGAATAATGGAGATAAAGGTAGCAAAATACATTTCGGAATTTCTTGTAAAAAACGGAATAAATGACTGCTTCATGGTTACCGGTGGAGGTGCGATGCATCTTGATGACTCCATAGGTCATGAAGAAGGAGTACACTGTATTTTTAACCATCATGAACAGGCGTGTGCCATAGCGGCAGAAGGTTATACCAGAATGACGGGAAGACTGGCTGCAGTATGTGTGACGAGCGGTCCCGGAGGAACCAATGCGATCACGGGAGTTATGGGTGGATGGCTCGATTCGATTCCGATGTTTGTTATTTCCGGACAGGTGAAAAGAGAGACCACCATATGGGCTGCATCAGAGCTTAATCTGAGACAGCTCGGAGATCAGGAATTCAACGTGATCGATTCCGTTAGGAATATGACCAAGTATGCCGTGATGGTCACGGATCCTCTTACGATAGCATATCATCTTGAGAAAGCCTTATATCTGGCGATGGATGGAAGAGGAGGTCCTGTATGGCTTGATATCCCGTTGGATATTCAGGGGGCAAAGATAGAAACAGATAATCTGCTGCATTTTGACATGAATACGGAAATGACATGGGATGCTCCCGGAGTAACCGATGCCCAGACCGATATTCTGATAAGAAGAATTAAAGAAGCTTCAGCTCCGCTGGTACTGGCGGGAACAGGAATTGATCTTGCACATGCTACGGATAAGCTGCTTAAGTTCCTTGATAAATACAGGATCCCTGTTGTTACTGCATGGAATGCAAATGACACGGTGGCTTATGATAATCCCTATTATGCAGGCATGCCGGGTACCGTGGGGATCCGATCGGGTAATTTTGCAGTGCAGAACTGTGATCTTTTGATAAGCCTTGGATGCAGGATGAATATAAGGATGATAGGATATACACATCATGATTTTGCGAAGAATGCATTTAAGGCGATAGTGGATATCGATCCGAGAGAGCTTCATAAACCGACGGTTAAAGCAGACCTTCCGATACATGCTGATGTCAATGATTTTCTGGATAAGATGCTTACAGCTCCATATGAGCCGCAGGCAAAGCATGAAAAATGGGTTGACTGGTGCAGGGCACTGCTTCACAGATTCCCGGCAGTAAGGAGCGATCATCATAAGAACGGACTTATCAATCCGTATGTGTTTATTGATATGCTCTTTAATAATCTTGACAGTACAGACCGTATCATATGCGGTAACGGAGCAGCCTGCGTTATAACTTTTCAGGCAGCTAAGATAAAACAGGGGCAGCGTATGTTCACCAATTCGGGATGTGCGGCTATGGGATACGGGTTTCCTGCGGCTCTCGGTGTTGCCGTATCTGACAACAGCAGACGGACTATATGTATCGACGGCGATGGAAGTGTTATGATGAATCTTCAGGAGCTTGCGACAGTGGCATATAACAGACTTAATATCAAGCTTTTTATACTGAACAATAACGGATATCTGTCGATCAGGCAGACACAGAGGAATCTGTTTAAGCCTCCCTTTGTCGGGATCGACAGTGACAGTGGGGTGGGCTTCCCTGATTTTGAAAAGCTTGCGGCTGCATTCGGTATTCCCTATTATAAGCTGGATTCTGAGCAGAATGCGGGAGATGTGTTTGGGAAGGTGCTGAATTCGGAAGGTCCATGCATATGTGAGGCTGTGGTAGACCCAGACCAGAACTTTGAACCCAAGTCATCATCGAAGGTATTGCCTGACGGACGTATTGTTTCACCGTCGCTTGATGATATGGCGCCTTTCCTTGACAGGGATGAATATGAAAGTATCAGCTTCTAAAGCTTATGCGGCGGAAGCATTTATGACCATTGAAGTAAATAACAGCGGAATAATAACAGGATGTAAGAAGAAATGATCAGAAACGTGATATTTGACCTTGACGGTACCCTGCTTGATACCGCCGAGGGTATACTTGAAAGTGTTGCATATACGGTTAAAGAGCTTGGATATAAAGAGCTTACCCTGGAACAGAAGCTTTCGTTCATAGGACCGCCGGTACAGGCGTCTTTAAAGAGGCTGTACGGGCTTAGTGATGAAGAGGCGCAGAGAGGTGCCAACATTTTCCGCGAATATTATAAAGATAATGCACTTCTTAAGGCGGAACCCTACGAGGGCATATTTACCCTGTGTGAAACACTTAAGAAGAATAATGTCAAAATGTCTGTGGCTACTTATAAGAGGGAGGATTACGCTCTTAAGCTCCTGTGTGCGAAGGGTTTTGACAGATACTGCAACCCGATGCACGGTGCCGATAACAATAACATCCTTAAAAAGGAGGATATTGTTCTTATGTGTGTTAATGAGATGGGAGCCACAAAGGAGGAATGTGTCCTGATAGGAGACACGGACAATGATGCGAAAGGCGCCGCACAGGCAGGTATACCGTTCATAGCGGTAACCTACGGGTTCGGATTTAAAAGCAGGGATGATCTTAAAGAATACCCGCACATTGGCGTTGCCAGTACACCGGCAGGTCTTGCGGAAATAATACTTGCATAACTGAAAAGAGCTGACGTTGTCTTAAATATACGGGAATAATCAAATGCTTTTTAACTCTCTTAATTTTGTTGTTTTTTTTCCTTTTGTTATATTGATCTACCGGTTTTTGCCGTTCAGGTTCAGGCGTGTTTTTTTACTTATTGCAAGCCTTTTCTTTTATGGCTGTTTTGATATAAGAAGCATTCCTATACTCCTTTTTGTCATAATTATCACATATTCGGCTGCTCATGCCATGAGCAGGATCCGGGCGGGACGTAAAGCCGTAATGCTTGGCACTGTAATCCTGTGTTTATCCGCTCTCGGAATATTTAAATATCTTTCCTTTATCGTAAACAATCTGAATGCCGTTCTGTCGCGCATCCATATTTCTTTCGAGAATCCGTCATTATCACTGATAATCCCTGCCGGCATTTCCTTCTATACCTTCAAGGCAGTCGGCTATGTTGCCGACGTGTACAGGGGCAGACAGAAGGCTGAGAAAAGCTTTATAAATTACGCCCTTTTCATATCATTCTTCCCTCAGATAGTGGCCGGTCCTATTGACAGAGCCGACAATCTCCTCAGGCAGATAGATGACCTGAAGGATCTGTGTGCGGAGGACTTCAGGATGGGAATACTGCTTATGCTGTGGGGATACTTTCAGAAGCTTGTTATAGCTGACAGGATATCATGCATAGTGGATGCGGTTTATAACGATCATACATCATATTCCGGGGCTGTCATTGCCTTTGCAACCGTATGCTACGGTATCCAGATATATGCTGATTTTGCCGGCTACAGCAGTATATCCATAGGGGCATCGAGAATGCTCGGGTTCAGGATAAAGGACAATTTCAGGCAGCCTTATCTGGCGGTTGATATTAAGGATTTCTGGAGCCGCTGGCACATAAGCATGTCCACGTGGTTCCGTGATTATGTCTATATTCCGCTTGGGGGCAACCGTAAGGGAAGGACAAGGAAATACGTAAACAATATGATAACTTTTCTTTTAAGCGGACTGTGGCACGGAAGCTCATGGAACTTTGTTGCATGGGGCGGCCTGCACGGCATGTATCATCTTGTGTCCGGCGTTACCTCGGAGATAAGAAGCAAAATATCGCTTAAGCTTAAGCTTGATGAGAATACATTCGGCAGAAGGCTTTTCAAGACACTGGCAACCTTTATAATGACCGATTACGCATGGATGTTTTTCAGGGCCGGAGGCCTGTCTGTTGCGGTAGATATGACCGGCCGGATCATAACGGATTTCAGGCTGTACACCCTGTCCGGTGACTGGATGGATGCGCTGTCGCTTCCTATTCCCGAAGCAGCGGTCAGCAGTATTATTCCGGCAGTGCTCGTATTACTAATAGTTGATATAATGCATGAAAGAGGCTTTGAATTTATAAAATGGCTGGATGAACAGGGAATGATCTTCCGGTGGTTATGTTATATCTGGGCATCTCTTTTTATCATTCTTGCTGCAGTACAGAATCTCGGATTCAGTTCTGCGGATTTCATATATTTCAGGTTCTGAGAAGGTCCGGCAAATTGCCGGGATAAGGTTAAATGAAGCCGATAAATGAGGAAAAGACATGAATAAATTTGCGTTAAAGCTTATGATCATAATTATTCTTATAATACTGTTTCTTGCCGGCTTCGAAGTGCTCTCATATGATGACGACTACTCCATGCCAATCGCCATAATGACGTACAGTGATACATATCTTACGCATATGGACGGGCCCGACTGGATAGTTCCGCTGATAGACAGGGTGCAGGAAAGGGATGAGTCCCATATACTTCTTCTGGGCGACAGTGTCGGGAGGCAGATGTTTATCGATCTGGGCGGTATCAATGATAAAGTATGCATCGCACAGGCGGTCGCACCGTTTTCGATGGCCGGACAGTATGTGCTTACGAAGCTGTATCTTGACAATCATCCGGACGCGACGGATGTGTATCTTGTAATGGTGCCGATGGATGATGTGAGCAGAAACTTCAACATCGAATATGCCTATCAGTATGTTGTAATGCCTCTGGTGGAAACAGATAATCTTGAGCTTCTTGATAAGAGTACGACGGATGAACTTAAATATATATTCGGGGAGTGTTTTATGGAGAGGTCGGTCGTTGAACGGATAGATAAGAGCGGACTTAACCGTAAGCTGTATCTGAATTATATAAAGAGCTATGCAAAGAATGATTATCCGCATACACTTGAGGAATCGGTTTATGTTTCATATCTGAAGAAGATGGCAGATCTGTGTTCCGGGAGAAATGTTGCATTTCATTTCCTGCCTGCCCCGGTGCCTGATATGGATACATATCACCGGATAGTCAATGAACAGGTGCCGGAATATTTTAAAATGACGGGACTTGATAATCAGTTTCCGGATTATCTTGACCATGTCCGGTATTATCCTGAGGAAATGTTTCCTGACGGTGTTCATTTCGGGGGTCCGTATGAAAATCAGTCCGTTTATAATGATATCATTTCCGAGATGTACGGATACAGCGGTCTTACTGATGTACTTAAGCTTGAATGAAACAATACTGATTTTGATACGGACCTGAAATGGGTATGAGTACCTTGTTGAAAAGGTCCGGTTATGATATATTTATCTGGGATTTTCAGACAACAAATGAGAGAACTGTAATAAGGAGAGGATTATGAGAAGCAACGTACCTGAAATATTCGGAAGCATGGTATTTAATGATGCGATAATGCGCGATAAATTACCGAAGGATATCTATAAGTCGCTTAAGAAGACGATCGAGGACGGAAGAGACCTTGATATTTCCATAGCCAATGTAGTAGCCATCGCGATGAAGGATTGGGCTATTGAGAAAGGGGCTACCCATTATACACACTGGTTCCAGCCGCTTACGGGGATCACGGCGGAAAAGCACGACAGCTTTATTTCCCCACAGTCAGACGGCAGGGTTATCATGGAGTTCTCCGGCAAGGAGCTTATAAAGGGTGAACCTGATGCCAGCAGCTTTCCTTCGGGCGGTCTCAGAGCGACCTTCGAG
>JAILNV010000057.1 GCA_024691125.1 Lachnospiraceae bacterium
TGCCCTTCCCGAAGACAGGCGTGTGGAGCTGATAGACGGTGTCTTTTATGACATGGCATCTCCGACCAGCACGCATCAGATGATCGTAACATCCCTATCGCGACAGATCGGGAACTACATAGAGAAGAACAAAGGCAAATGTGTGACTTTTGTTTCTCCGATGGATGTACAGCTTGACAGAGATGAAAAGACCATGCTGGAACCGGATCTGTTTGTGGTATGTGACAGAGAGAAGATCATGGAGCATTATATTTTCGGGGCGCCCGATCTCATCATGGAGATCGTATCACCTTCGTCCAAGCTGAACGATTATGTACTGAAGCTGTGGAAGTACGCGAATTCCGGTGTCAGGGAATATTGGATAATTGATTATAAGAAAAATCTTGTAAGAACTTATTTCTTTGAGGATGATGTAGATCCCGTCGATTACACGCTTAATGATGATATTCCTGTCAGGATATATGATGGGAAGCTTACTCTTAATCTTAACGGGATACAATGAATGAGAGATCGGGTATGAACTCCGGCAGATTGGCTATATCAGGAAATCATGTGGATGGGACACGGAAATATGAACATACTTATTTTTGAATGGGGAAGCTATAATCATAACGATATATTGGAGACCTTTAGGAAAAAGGGGTATGGTTTTACGGTTGTCAAACATCGCTTTGAGGATGTCAATCATGATGACGAGTTCGTGAGCAGATTCGATAAGCAGCTTGATGACGGTGTATACGACTTTGTTTACAGTACTAATTTCTTTCCTCTTGTATCTGAATGCTGCAACAGAAAAGGAGTAAAATATATCTCATGGTCATATGATGCGCCGCTTGATGTGCCGGATATAGAAAGAACTCTGGGGCTGCCATGCAATTATGCCTTTATGTATGACAGAGAGCAGGTGCAGGGGTACAGAAATAAGGGATTCGACAATGTTTTCCATCTTCCTCTTGCAGTTAATACGAAGCGGCTTGACAGGATACACTTAAGCACAGCGGAGAGAAAGAAATACGCAGCACAGATAAGCTTCGTCGGTAACCTGTATGATTCGCAGATGATGAATATCAGAAGTATCCTCGATGAGTTCCATCAGGGCTATCTTGACGCTGTTATGAAGGCGCAGTCTAAAATATACGGATACTATCTTGTTGATGATGTTCTCACCGATGAACTGATGAGTGACATAAACAGGACTGTTTATGATAAGACAATGGAGTACAGAAAGCAGAACTGTAACGGAAGATCCAATATTGAAGTGGAAAGCGGACACGGAAATAATTCTATAGAAAACGGATTAAATGATTTCGTTTACTATAATAAAGACAATATTGAAACAGGGGTAAAATCGATAAATACCAAAACTGACCTGGATGTGTCTGCCGCGAAAAACCATGATGCGAAAGAGGATGAAAGTGAAAATGCCAATGTCCTTCACATAAGCCGTGAAGCCCTCTCATATGCCATGGCTGCGCAGATCACGCGTGAAGAACGTCTTCTTGCACTTAAGCTGCTGTCGGGACATTATGATGTGAAGCTGTATTCGAGAGAAAAGAACGATCTGCTTGATAAAGTCACATACATGGGAACGGCAGACTATGATAAAGAGATGCCAAAGGTGTTTAAGAGCAGTGACATTAACCTTAATATGACTCTTCGATGCATCCGTTCCGGAATACCCTTAAGGGCGCTCGATATAATGGGAGCCGGTGGTTTCCTTCTGTCTAATTATCAGCAGGAGCTTGCGGAATGCTTCGTGGATGGTGAAGAAGCGGTAATGTATGAAAGCATTGAGGATATGTATGCGAAAGCGTCATTCTATCTTGCCAATCCCGATATCCGTACAGAGATAGCACGAAGAGGGCATGATAAGGTATCCCGTGATTACAGGTATGAGGACCGTATCGATGAGATGCTTAATGCAGCATTCGGTTAGGAATTGTTCATAAATATATTTACAAGCTTGAATATATGATGAAATATTGTGTTGGCCCGAATCGGAAATAAAGGACGGTAAAGATCAAGGTAAAGGTAAATTAGAATGAGAATGGTAACTCTGTTTCTTAAAACCGAGAATGTCCATCTTCTTAAAGATGTGGGGATGATCCCTTATTATCTGATGAAGGAGCATGATGTTGACTGTACAGTGGCCACATGGAAGAACAGCGAGGATTATACCTATGCCAATGATGAAGTAAAGGGACTGAAGCTTGAGTTCGTTCCGTTCTCAGGCCATGGCAGAGAGCTTGACGGGATGCTGTATCTGATCAGAAATGCGAAGAAAATTGATGTTCTTAATATCTATCATCTTAATCTGTCAAGTTATCTGTATGAAATAGTCTACAGGCTGTTTAACAGAAGAGGTTGTATATATCTGAAGCTTGACATGAATCCTGCCGGCTTTGTTACATGCTTTAAGAAGAATCCTGTGGGGATGATCAAGCGCGCCACAATAAGAAGGGCGGATATAGCTTCCGTGGAGACGATGGCAATGAAGAAGAAGCTTAAGAAATTCTTCGGGGATAAGATCATCTACATTCCCAACGGATGCTACCGGGATACGAACAATACCGATAATGAACCGGAAGATGTAAGTAAAACAGCCGAAACAGCCAAAACAACTGTAAAATCAGCTTTGGATCCGGATACAAACGGACGGCCTGCATGTACAGCAATAACAGAAGACGCGAACGCTGTAACAGGTGCGGGGAAGTGTTCTGATAATAAAGTGTTAGAACAAGTGAAACAGACTGAATTACCGCGTAAAAACATCATCCTTACGGTGGGTAATCTTGGAACCTATGAGAAGGCGACGGATGTTCTGCTTGAAGCGTTCGCGATGTATTCTGCGAAATCAAAGAATACAGACTGGAACTTGAGACTTGTCGGAAGCGTTGATGAAAGTTTCAGGGATTACATAGTCGAATACTATAAGAAGCATCCGGGGCTTGAAAAAAGAGTGACATTTACGGGACCGATTACCGATAAGACAAGGCTTGATAAGGAATACAGACAGGCTAAGGTATTTACGCTTCCGTCACTTTCCGAGAGCTTCGGAATAGTTCTTGTTGAGGCTGCGTCAAGGGGATGTTATCTTATAACTTCCGATATGGTTCCTGCAGGCTATGATATTTCTCACGGTTATGAAAACGGAACGGCGGTTCCCGCAGGAGATGCTAAAGCCCTGAGTGAGGCATTTATAAAGATATGTGATGGGGAAAGGAACTGGAACGAAACAGCAGAAAAAACAGCAGCCTATGTTAAGGCTGCTTATGATTGGAGTAAGATAGTCGACAGGCTGTATAAAGAGATCAGTCTGTCCTTGTAGGTATCTGCTTACAGCTTCGTTTTCTCCCACTCGGGTATTGTCAGCTTTGCATTCTGCTTTCTTATCTTTAACTGGAAGCCACGGATCATCTTCTTAATAAAGTCGGGGAAATGATCCATAACAAACTGCTTAAGCTTCATCTGTCTTATCATGACGGTCAGTTCTGCCGCCGTCGGACCGCTTAGGCCGTGTGAATTCTTGATCTTGAGTGTTTCCATATATGTGTCATAGAGCTTAAGCGATGACACACCGTCCTTGGATATTATACAGGTGATCACGCCTGTATCCCTGAAGAAAAATCCCTTCTTATACATGGATAGCAGGAAATCATAATCTGCGCCTATCCTGTATCCGGTCTTGTACGGATATCTGCTCATGAGTTCACGGTTTATAAAGGCCGACTGATGTGAGAATGGCATTCTTTCCTCTATCTTATCGAAGGCTTTGCGGAACATATAATATCGACCGTATTCGCACTCTACCGCGTCACCGTAGAGAATAGCCGCTCCCGGATAGTTGCTCTTGCTGAAGATGTCTGTAAGAACTGAAGAACTGTAGAAGCAGTCTCCGGCATTCATGAAATTAACCCAGTTACCTTCGGCCATAGCCACGCCCTTGTTCATGGCATCGTATAGCCCGCCGTCTTTCTCTGAGACAACCTTAAGGTCTATGCCTTTTTCCCTGAATCTTTCCCTGTATTTATTTAATCTGTCCAATGTTCCATCAGACGAACCACCGTCCCTGATTATATATTCATAATCGGAATAATCCTGGGCAAGCACGGATTCTATCGTCTTTATAATGCTTTTCCCCGGATTCAGGCATACCGTTATAATGGAAATATTTGGTTTGTTTTCTTTCTTATTCATATCATATAGTATATCACGATTTCTGTGTAAAGTCATTAACGCAGACGTCTGTAAACGAAATATTCCGATAACTGTTCAGAACGGCAGATATAGATAAAAAAACAGCTCCCTCATATTGAAGGAGCTGTACAGGTGTTCATTTAATCTGCGATGCCTCATAATCGGCATAAAGTGAGCAAATTAAACCCGTTAGCTATAATTACCTGGGATACATAGCTGCGAAATCAGCTGTAGCCCTGGCAAGATTAGCTTCCCACTGCTGTCTGTCCGCTACTGCCTTGTTGTATTCGGCTATAGCCTGAGGAATCATTGCCGCATATGTGGGATTAACCTTGGAAAGATTGGTGTAGTTGTCAACTACTTCCTTTTTAACCCTCTCTGTTTCCTTAAGGTTAATGATCGCCTTGTTAAGGTAGTTCAAGTAGTTGTCAGCTTCGGCACGATTATAACGGCTGACTTCATTTAATGCCATGGCTGCCTGCTGTGCAGCTGCGTTCTTGTCAGCCATTGAATCTGTAATAGCTTTAACCTGTGTGGCAACCACATTCTGATGAGCAGCTAAGTTTGCTATAATCTGTGCCTCTGTAGTTATTGTTGCGGGATCGGTTATCTCCTCTGCCATTACGGGAATTGCGGAAATAACTGTAATTGCTGCGCTTATAACAAGCAGCTTGGATAATTTCTTCATTATAATTCCTCCTTTTTCCGGAAAATTGACATCTGTGACCGATCTGATACCGGATATATTCGTCTCGGTCTGTATGATTGTACTCCAAAATCATTAATATAACAAGATAAAAGAAGAAAATTGTGACTTTTACCATATATTGTGGCAAAACAGGCACCTGAAATGTAAAAACTTATAAAAGTTATACTCGTATATGGTCATTTATGGTATAGTGATTAAAGGAGGCTTGAATTAATATGAAATGTACTTCAGTTATGGTAATACTAAATTACAATGACATGAGGGTTACCGAAAAGCTGGCAAGGAAAATTAAGGATTATGAATATCCGGACAGGATAGTGGTCGTCGATAATGCTTCGACCGATGGCTCATATGAACATCTTAAGGGGGCTTTCAGCAAGACGGAGGTAGATGTGATCGAGGCCCCGGTGAACGGAGGCTATGCCAGCGGTAATAACTTTGGGATAAGATATGCGATACAGCATTACTCACCCGAATACATTTTTGTAGCCAATCCAGATATAGACGTATCTGAAGATACTCTTAAGAAAATGATCGAAGTAATGCAGAGGCATACGGAATACGGAGTTGCAGCGCCGATAGTGAACCAGGGCTATAATGTTTGGAATCTGCCCGGGTTTATCGGTATGATAGAAAGCCTCTTTCTTGTATGGTTTAATCTGGATAAAAAGAGGATAAAGAGCAGTCTGATCGCATTATCGGATGAAGTAACGGATGCCGGTGTTGTGGAGGGATCTTTTTTCCTTATCAGAAGAAGTGATTATGAGAGTATTGATGGTCTGGATGAGCGGACATTTCTGTATGCGGAGGAGATCATTCTTGCAAGGAGGCTCAAGGATAAAGGAAAGAAGGTAGGCGTGCTTCCGGGATTAAGATATGACCATCTGCATTCGCAAAGCATAAAGAAGGAATATAATGCCTCCAAACGCAGGGCTTTCCCTAATTTCTATCAAAGCTTCCGTATATATAATAAGTATTATCTTAAGACCAATATTCTGCAGGACGGTCTTTTCTTCCTATGCTACGGACTTGCGTATTTTGAGAGATTTATTTATGATATTGTAATGAGATTTTCAGGGGAAAAACAGAATGCTAAAACGAAAGCTGAATGAGCTGGGTTCTGTGCTGTACCGGCGTATATGCTATCCCTTTGTCAGGATGTGTATTGAGAACAGGACTCACAGTATCATGAAACAGGGTTCATATCTTAATAAGGGATCGGTACTTGAAGGCAGGAATTATATAGGTAAGGATGTATTGCTGTCAAATGTAAGAGTAGGCTATGGTTCAGTTGTAAATAATTATTCGGATATTTCGAATGCAACAATAGGGAAATACTGCTCCGTAGGTGCTAGAGTGATCGTTGCGCTCGGGTCCCATCCGCTTGACGGAAAGCATGCAGCACTGCATACAGCCTTCTATTCAACAAAGAATATACACGGTTATGCATATGCGGTGAAGGATTCTTACGTATGCGAGAAGTATCTCGACGAAAAGAACGGTATTCAGATAAAGATCGGAAATGATGTGTGGATCGGAAATAATGTAACGCTGGTAGAGGGGGTTACCATTGGAGACGGAGCAGCTGTTGTTGCAGGCGCGGTCGTAACGAAGGACGTAGAGCCATATGCGGTGTACGGCGGGGTTCCGGCCAGAAAGATAAAAGACAGATTTCCTCAGGATAAGATCGATAAGCTGATTAAGCTTAAGTGGTGGGAGATGGATGAAGCGGTTATAAGGGAGAAAGCAGAAAATGGGGAATTCGATGATGTTGACAGGCTTTTGAACTTTTGAAGCTTCAGACAGAACAGAACATCTGACAGAAATGTAAGCAACCTGTAGATAATAAAAGGGGAGATAAAATGGACAGAATAGCAATAGTGGTGATAGCATACAACAGAACGGTTCCGCTTCTTCGGCTGCTGGATTCGCTTACCAATGCGTATTATCCGGAAGAACTGGATGTACCTCTTATAATCAGTGTTGACAAGAGCCTTAACACAACGGTTGCCGATATAGCGAACGATTATGTATGGGAACACGGCGATAAGTATGTGCGTCTTATGGAGGAAAACCTGGGATTGAGACAGCATGTGCTGATGTGTGGGGATATTGCCAATGAATATGACGGGGTCATACTTTTGGAGGATGATCTGTATGTTTCACCGTCATTTTACATGTACACGCTGGCAGCGTTTGCACGTACAAGGATGGTTCAGAAGATCGGAGGGATTTCATTATATAATCACCGCCTGAACGTTCATGCAAGAGAACCGTTTGAGGCAGTCGACGACGGATATGACAATTATTATATGCAGCTGGCCTCATCTTGGGGTCAGGCATTTTCAACGGAACAGTGGAACAGCTTCAGAAGCTGGTATGAGGAGCATAAGGATGAACCTGTTGCAGCCGATAATATTCCCGTGAACGTATCCTCGTGGTCAGAAAAGTCATGGCTGAAATACTGCATTAAGTATCTGACAGACACCGGGAAATATTTTCTTTATCCGAGAGTTTCATACACTACCAATTTCGGTGACGAAGGTGAGCATATGAGCTCTGACGGAGGCGCTAACGATCTTCAGGTACCGCTTGCGGGACTGAGGAGATACGGTCAGATAGATCTTCATTTTTCGGATATAGATGAATCGATGGCCATATATGATGCATATTTTGAGAATATGTGTCTTGAATACAGGCTTCCGACGGTAGTAAGAGGACAGGTCAGCATAGACATTTACGGTATGAGACAGAGCAGCGGATATAAACGGTATGTCCTGAGCAGCAGGCCGCTTCCTTACAGGATGCTTGAAAGCTATGGCAGAAGGCTGAGACCTCTTGATGCCAATGTGATCTGTAAGATAGAAGGTATGGACTTCTTCCTGTATGATACGCAGAAAGCAGGGAAGACGCCGGCAGTTAATGATGTGGCAAGATATCTGTATAATTACAGGGCTCTTAAGGCAAAGGAAATGATGAAGATACTTATGTACCGCTTAAAACTTAAGACACCCTTCGGTAAGCCTAAGAAGAAACCGGCCAGGGGAATACCGACCGGAAGCCGTCGTATAAAGACTTTAAATGAGAATTCTGTAAATACGGATGTGAATACAGAGAGTATAGAGACTACGGATTTAACTGATGAAGCAATATCAGATCAGGCTCTTGCGGATCAGTCTTTTACAGAGGGACCGGTTATAAATGATGCGATCGCAGAGCAGACGATTGAGGAACAGGGATTTACAGAGAATCTTCAAACGGAAGAGATTGCTTTTATACAACCCGAAGAAGCCATAACAGGGGAATCATCCGAAGCTATGGGACAGCCGGATGAAATGGCGGATAATGCGGTTGAAGAAGGTTCCGGCGATTCATCCCCTGATAACGGCAGGAAGGAGCTGCATATACTGTCCGGAGAATAAAATGCTCCGGATATAAGGATGAACATATGTGTGGAATATTTGGAGTTATAAATAAAAAAACTGATGCAAGGCTTGCGGATAAATGTGTTGACCGCATGGCACACAGAGGTCCCGACGGCCGTGGCATATGGCAGGAGAAGGGCACGACACTCGGACACCGGAGACTGGCAATACTGGATCTTACCGCAGACGGCGCGCAGCCAATGCTGTACGGAGAGTATGAAGGGAGTTCATCTGAGGACGAGAGCAGAAGGACGGGCTGCAGCGGTGACGGGCGGTACGTGCTTTGTTTCAATGGTGAGATATATAATTTTGTAGAGATAAGAGAAGAGCTTAAACAGAAGGGCTACAGCTTTAAAAGTGATTCCGATTCGGAGGTTCTGCTGGTTTCGTTCATAGAATGGAAGGAAGACTGTCTTAAGAGATTCAATGGGATGTGGGCCTTCCTTATATGGGACAGGCTTGAAGAGAAGCTGTTTGTTTCAAGAGACAGATATGGAGTAAAGCCGCTTTTTTATGCAAAACTTCCGGATAATGCCATAGCATTCGGCTCCGAGATGAAGGCTATAACCCCTCTTATGGACAGGATAAGGCCTGACAGGAAGCTGGTTACGGATCCTGAACGTATAGTTTTCTATGAAAGCACAGAAGAATGTGTTATAGAAGGTATCAGTCGCTTCCCGGCGGGGTGTTATGCATATGCGGATAAAAACGGGATGAGGATAGAGAGGTATTATAATACTCTTGATAATCTCGTTACGCTGTCTTCTTCTTATGAAGAGCAGGTCGAAATGTTCAGAGAACTGTTTCTTGATGCCTGCAGGCTGAGAATGAGGAGTGATGTAACGATAGGGACTGCTCTGTCGGGTGGACTTGACTCCTCTGCAACAATATGCGCGATGGCGCATCTGTCCGGAAATGATGTAAAGAGTGACCGGAGCGAGGATATAAGCAGTGCCAGGATGAATAAGGACTGGCAGCATGCATATGTCGCGACCTTCCCCGGTACAACAATGGACGAGTCGGAATATGCAAAGAAGGTGACGGATTATCTGGGAATAGACAGTACCTTCGTCAAGATCGACCCAAGGAAGGCTATCGGAAGACTTGATGATTTCATATATATGTTTGAAGATGTGTATCTCACCAGCCCGATTCCGATGATGATTCTGTATGGTGAGTTGAGGAGGGATAATACCATAGTTACGATCGATGGACACGGTGCGGATGAGCTGTTTGGCGGTTATACTTTTGATTTTATCCATGCCCTCAGGGATGCAAGAGGCAGTAAGGAAAAGAATATGGTGCTTGATGCCTACATCGGGAGCTTTCCGAAGGACGGAAGCAATATCGCTCTTAAGAATTCAAGCCGGACAGGCATAAAGCTTAATTATATGAAACGCAGGCTAAAGGACAGACTGCGGCAGAATACTCAGGACTACAAAATGGTAAGAGCGGCAGGTGATAAGCGTTACGAGAGAATGGATACCCTTAATAAGATACTGTATGCATCCTCCCATGAAACGATACTTCCTACACTGCTCAGAAATTATGACCGTTACAGCATGGCAAACAGTGTGGAGATAAGGATGCCGTTTATGGATCACAGGATTGTTGAAATGGCCATGTCTCTTGGATGGAAGAGTAAGCTTCACGGAGGGTACAGCAAGTCGATAATAAGAGATGCCATGGCACCGTTCATGCCTCATGACATAGCATACAGGAGAACAAAGATAGGCTTTAATACTCCGATAGTTGAATGGATGCAGGGACCGCTTAAAGAATACTTCACAGATATTCTCGACTCCGAATCCTTTAAGAGCTGTGATCTTATAGATCCCCGGGCAGTTACCGACAGAGTGAACGGAGTTATCGGTAATAAAGATGCTACATTTGCCATGGGTGAGCAGGCGTGGAGTGCGCTGTATCCGTATCTGTGGCAGGAAAATGTTCTCAAGCGCCTGTGATGTGTTTTAAATAGCCTTATAGAACCGGATCAGCAGATCGGCAGTCTGTTTATCCGGTTTTTTATTGCTGTAGAAGCATTCCTGAGTCATTAAACAGAGCGCATCCAGATTGGTGTTCTCTTTGTCGACAGATTCCGTGATGTGCCGTCTTATCTTAAGCATAGCCTTCTCTGTAAGATGTTTTTTTATGACTGACAGTCCTCTCAGACTGTGCCTGTTTGGTTTGGATGTCATAGAATCGGGTACCAAATCACTGCCGTATACCGGCCGGTCAGACGTATCCTGTACACCGGATACCATGTTGATTGCACCTGTATGCCCCCGTAGGATCCCGGCTATCAGCAAGAATGTATTTGAAACAAGTCCGGGACGGTCATCACTTAATAGTCTCCGAAGCTTAGCTGAGGCTCTTTCATAGCGGTAAACAACAGAAGGTGAATAATCACCGTTCTTATAGCTTCTGCGTTGTCTGTTGTAACGGATAAATGCTTTATATGCCCGTTTAAAAAGCGGGATGAGCATAAGAAGGACAAGTATCCATACAAAGATCATAAAGGCAGGAGTCCCGCCCAGATTAAGGAAGCTTGCCGGGTCAATATCGGGAGTCTCGATATCGGTACTCTGATCCGATGGATCAGGCATTTCATCAGGTCTGAAGAAACGCCCCAGTGCGCTCAGGAAGTCACCGTATCCGGCAGAAGCTTCGCCGGTATCTGGTACCGTGAATTCCACAGGGAACCACCCAAAGCCACGTATATATACCTCTACCCATGCATGTGCGTCTCCGTCTGTTATCTCTGTTGTGATAACCGCCGATTCTTTGATGGGATTGATACCTGTAAAATAGTACGATTTATCTTCCTCTTTCGCTTCACCTGTTTCCGATATACCAGTGGGCGTAACGACGTATCCTTCAACATATCTTGCAGGGATCCCGTATGACCGAAGCAGCATTGCGCCTGCTGAAGCAAAATGCGCACAGTATCCGCGCTTTTGATCCTTAAGAAAATAGGTAACAAAATCCCTGTTATACGGTGTGGCTCCCGGAGCCATGTCATAAGTATAGTTATCCAGAAAATAGCGGTAGATAAGGTTGATCTGTCCGCTTACTGATTCGTCTGTTCCGATTTCTTTATGATAAGACATCAGTTCATCATATATTTCATCGGGAATCTGAAGATAGTTTTTATATATCTCCGTTTCATATTCTTTCAATTCGCTTAATTCTTCTTCTGAATATGTGTCGTAAAGCACCTCACTGTTGCCGAAGATGATGTCGGACATTGATGAAGAATACGGGGTGAATTCATATGTCTCTTCACCGTCTATGGAAGAGAAGCCTTTATAGTAGGAATAGGGCTCCACGGTTGCTTTCGAAGGAACCGAAGAGAGGAAATACGGAATATAGATATATCCTGTGGAGGCGTCTATGTTTTTTACTGTCATCCGGGCAGTGCCTTTGTCAAAAACACCTTTATTCATAAGCCTGTAAGCGGTGTTGCTTTCGAGCAGGATACGGTGTGTGGCAAGCTCCTGACGTGAAAGCGACTGTGTGTAACTGCCGGTCTGCATATTAAGCTCATACCCTGTATCCTCGGACGGGGCGTTCCACTGAAAGCCTGTATACTGCTGTCCGGTATAGCCTTTTAGATACAGAGTTTCGAAGGAATAGGGTACAAAGGTTACTTCAAGATCGGTTTCATAATCGGGAGAAACACTTCTTACGCCACCGAGCTTGCCTCCGCTTATTCCACCCTTGGCCTGATATCGGTTGAACATTCCGGCAAGACCTGTCTGTGTAAGGATCTTGACACTCTCATCAAGCTTTTTTCTGGAGCTGCTCTTTTTCAATATTGCTTCAGACTCAGATGTCGTTACTGATGAAGCGGTAAAAATGCTGAATATCAGGGAAATAACGAGCGCAAACAGAGATAGCATGGTCATGGACCTTGCATTTGATTTGTGAAAGACTGTATGACGTCCGGCCTTGTCATCATAGTCAAAGCTATATTCACGGGGTTTGTTGCGTCTTGGCGGCTGAACAAAGAAGAAGTGGCCGGAATGGCGAAGCAGATATATTCCGAAATATGATAAAAACAGCAGGACAAGTGAAAAATATGACGGATATCTTCCTATAAAAAAGCCAAGCTGCAGAGGCACGAAGGTCAGTCCGAAGACTGTGCCGAAATACATGTTGTTGAATACATCCACATTAAGAAGCAGGACAAGGAATATTCCAAGAAAGATACTGACTGCGGTTATTGTCAGGTATCTGTCGGTTATTATTTCCGTATATTCACGAATGGATGAGAGAAGATAGTAATCGGAATATATTTCATTGATGATATTGAGAAGAGCCTGGAAACCCGAATTGGCATAGCTTCTGAATGTGATAAGCGCATAGGTAAAGGTAAACAGGAAGGCTATGTAGCCTCCGTTGTACAGCAGCTTTGAAATATGTATAAGCGAAAGAAATACCGATGATGCAAGCATGACAAGGAATAAAACGACATAGTTTACGGATATGTCGAATTCAGACAGTATACCTGTTATGCAGCCGTATGCAGCCGTAAAGATGAGCACTCCGATAAGGACACAATGGATGATGTCATTGTATCTGTCGTGTATGGTATTATCCGAAATATCATATCCGAAGTAAAGATTTCTATTTAACATGTATCAGAGTTCCTTTATTGAGGCCTGCGCGTTCATATATTGTAAGAGCCAGATCGGCAGTATCATAGCTTCCTGCATAAAAAGCACGGGTCATTACGTCGTTTAAGTCATCGGCTGAATGTATCAGCTGTTCGGTAAAATCCTGATTTCCTGCATTATAGTATATAAAGCGGAAGGCTTCTCCG
This sequence comes from Lachnospiraceae bacterium, assembly GCA_024691125.1. Classification (GTDB taxonomy): domain Bacteria; phylum Bacillota; class Clostridia; order Lachnospirales; family Lachnospiraceae; genus UBA2868. Next base: position 13,157 of record JAILNV010000057.1, read on the forward strand.
GCATTCAGAAGCTCCATGGATACGGACCATGCTTCCTCTATGGCTCTGTCAAGTACATGGTACAGTGAGTCATCCTTTCCTCCGCTTGCTATAAATGTCCGTTCGCAGGTCTCCCTGTCGGGCTGATACAGCTCAAGCAGCACAGTGAATTCATTGGATGAGGTTGCTTCGTTATCCTTAACTATAAGCTTGTCAAGCTTTTCGGTAAGCTTCCAGTGAATCCTTGAGAGACGGTCTCCCGGCTGATATTCCCTTATGTCGGTAACGTTGCTGGACACACTGCCTCTTCTGTCGTTATCGGTGAATTCATCAAATCCTTCTTCATAGATCAGTTCCATCCTCTTCTCCCTGGGAGGAGTATCAGGCATGATCGTGACAGATGCTTCTGCCGACAGCGGCTTACTGAAGCTGAACAGATGAAGATAATCATATACGGTGATCCCGGTTATTGATGAGGTATATATTCCGTATTTGTCATAGCGTACGGGAAATGACAGGGTGTTTCCGGAACCGGGCTTTAACTGGAGGGAATGTATCACAGGTTCTCCTCCTCCGTAAAACAGTGATTCGGTAGCCAGTGTGATCTCTACGCTTGATACCGGAAAATAAGTTGGGTTGGAAACGGTAAGAATAAGGTGCGACTGTCCGCCTTTTATACAGACCGGCGGATCGTTAGCCAGACCGGGCTTGAGCCGGTTAAATGCATATCTGGTCAGATTATACGAAAATACAGGAAGAGATAAAAGCAGTATGGAGATCAGATAGAAGAAGGTCTGCAGATAGAATGCAGATAAAACGAAAGAGACCAATACAAGGGACACATATGATATCCAGGCATCGGTGCGGGAGGTAACGAAGCTCATGACACGTCCGAGCCACTTCCTTCGTCTTAATGCACTGCGTTCACTAAAGCTGAGTGAATGATGTATAACTGCTTGTGAGTTGTCGGTTCTTTCCATATATGTATATCGTTAACCATTGAAAACAGTGCTGACCTTTTCCAATGAGTATAAGGCGATGCCTGCCGATTGCCCGGAGTGTTTTACACAGGCACGGGAATGGCGTTAAGTGTCATGTTGATGATATCCTGAATATTCTTTCCTGTTGCTTTAGCCTTGGTCGAGAGGATTATGCGGTGGTTGCACACAGCATAAAAGACTCTGTGAATATCCTCTGGTGTGACGAAATCGCGCCTGTTATAGCAGGCGTGCGCGCGGGCCATCTTAAGAATGGCAATGGAACCGCGGGGAGATATTCCCTGTAGTAAGAGATCGGTCTTACGGGTCGCTTCGGCCAGGGATACTATGTAATCACAGATAGAGTCTGAGGCATGTATATTGTCGCATATTTCCTGAAGTTTAAGAAGATCGTCACCGGTCATTACCGTGTTGACCGAGTCTATGGATTCAAAGGAATGCCCCTTTAGAATTTCTGTTGCTTCATCATGTCCGGGATAGCCCAGCGTGAGCCTTACGAAGAATCTGTCAAGCTGGGAGTCGGGAAGCTTCTGTGTTCCGGAAGCGCCGATCGGATTCTGCGTGGCAATGACAAAGAAGGGAGGCTTAAGACGATAAGTAGTTGATTCCACGGTAACCCTTCTTTCCTCCATTACCTCAAGCAAAGCGGCCTGGGTCTTGGGCGATGTCCTGTTTATCTCATCTGCCAGAAACAGATTCGTGAAGACAGCCCCGGGTCTGAAGGTGAAATCATTTCTCTCCCTGTCATACATGGAAAAACCCAGAATGTCGCTTGGAAGCACGTCGGGAGTAAACTGCATGCGCTTGTAGCTGATTCCGAGAGAGCGCGACAGAGCTACTGCAAGAGTGGTCTTACCGACTCCGGGTATATCTTCAAGCAGGATATGCCCTCTGGCAAGTATGGCGCACAGCACCATATCTATAACATCATCCTTACCGCGAAGCACCTTGCATATTTCATTTTTTACTGAATACAGATTATTGCTCATGGGAGCATTATATCATTCCAAGGAAGCATAAATCAATCACTTTCATGGCTGAATGTGTCATACCACGGGATTAAGGTTGTAAGCAAATATAATTTGAAGTATGATGTATAGTGATAATGATAAACAGTTACTATAACAGTATATAATAAGAATAAACACAAGGGAGATATGATCGGTTATGAGTAAACTTGAAGAGGCAAGAGAAATCTTTTCGAAGGATCTGTATGCGACAAAGGTTTCGGGCGCGGTTATCGAAGAGGTGGGAGAGAATTACAGCAAATGCAGTATGAAGCTGCGTGATGAACACAGAAATGCCTATGGCGGTATCATGGGAGGATGCATTTATACGCTCGCAGATTTTGCATTTGCCGTGGCTTCCAATTTCGATAAAGAGAGACTGACAGTCAGTCTGACGGGACAGGCAAGCTTTCTGTCAATGTCTAAGGGATCGGTGCTGTACGCGGAGACTAAACTTATTAAGGAAGGACGAAGTAACTGCTTTTATGAGGTTATGATCACGGATGACCTAGGGAAAGACATAGCTGTGGTGTATTTTACGGGCGCACATCTTGACAGGCAGATGTAGTCCTGAAGGCTTCCTTGGAAGCCAGAAAAATGTTGCTGACAATAGTGTTTTTTGGTAGAATACCTTTAATGATATACTGAATGAAAGAGGGAAAGCCATGGGCGGTATTTTATCGGGCCTTAACAAGCTCGGAATCACAGGAATGGATAAGATCGATATTTATGCTGAACCGGAGGAAAAGAAGCCTGCTGCTGAGGAAAAGCCGGCGCCGGTGATTCCGAAGGTTCCTGTAATGACGGAAAAGGATTATCTGTTTCCCAAGAGCCATACATGCCCGGTCTGTTATAAAGAATTCAAAACACCTACAGTCAGAGTGAATAAGTTAAAGCCCCGCGGAGTCGATACTGATCTTCGTCCCAGATTTGAAGGGATAGATCCTCTTAAATATGATATAGTTTTGTGCCATGAATGTGGATATGCTGCCCTTGGGAACAGCTTTGACAAGCTGTCGGCCACCCAGATAAAGCTTATAAAGCAGGGAATCAGCAGGAATTACAGAAGGATATCCGAGAGCGATACCTATACCTACGACCAGGCTTTTATGAGATTCCAGCTTGCGCTTGGAAATGCGGTGGTCAAGCGTGGTAAAGCCAGCGAGAAGGCTTATCTGTGTCTGAAAATGGCCTGGATACTCCGGGGTAAGCGTGAGGCTATAGATTCGGGCCTTGAGGAGTGCGATGAGGGTGACTATGTAACGTTAATGCAGGAAATAGAGCAAAGCCAGATGGAGCTTCTGGAAAATGCCGTTGAAGGTTTCATGAGTGCCAAAGCCGGTGAAACATTCCCTATCTGTGGAATGGATAAGAATACGCTGGAGTATATAATCGCAGTTGAATCCGTAAAACTTGAGAAATACGATATTGCTGCCCCGATGCTTGAAGGACTGCTTGAGAGACCTTCGGTAAATAAGGTGATGAAAGAGAAATGCAGGGAAATGAAAGAACAGATAGATCACCTCGGGCTTTAACGGTAAGACTGGGAATGTCATGAATCATATTAAGGCTGTAAATCCATGCTCCGGCATGGATTTATTGTACTGACAGTAAAAGATCAAAGAGGATATGTAATGTCTGCACAGAACGAATACAGGGAAGAAACAAAGGACAGGATAAGAGAACCGAAAAAATACAGTGTAGTAATGATCAATGATGATTTTACAACAATGGATTTTGTTGTCGATATCCTGATGGATATTTTCAATAAGAACAGGGATGATGCAAACACTCTGATGCTTACCGTTCACAGGAACGGAAGGGCAGTGGTGGGCGTATATCCATATGATATAGCGCTGACCAAGGTCAATAAGGCTACGGAGAGAGCGAAGAAGGAAGGATTTCCGTTCAGGATGTCCATTGTAGAGGATTTATGATATGAATCTGAGTAAGGATGCAGCGGCTATGCTGAGAGATTCGATCATGTATGCCGCGGAACACAGATATGAATATGTTACTCCCGAGATTCTCATACTGATGCTGTGTGACAATGATGATTTTAAAACAGCGTTCACACAGTGCGGGGGAGATATTTACAGCCTCAGGGAAGATCTTAAGAGCTATGGAGAACAGTATATCGAGCACGGAGACAGATCAGGCGGAGATCATGAAGAAGGCATTGGAAGCCTGAGCGAGCCGGAGCTTTCGATAGGAGTGGCGTATGTTCTGGCAGGAGCGGGCGAGCAGGCGATAAGCAGCGGAAGGAATGAGATAGATGTAAGGCATATAGTTCATGCTGTCTGGCAGCTGCCTGAGAGTTATGCTGTTTATTATATGGAACGCCAGGGTGTGGACAAAGCAGATATGCTGGGTGTGATGAGTGAGTTAAGCGATGAGGATGAGCCGGTTGTCATGGAGGGTGCGGCGAAGGGAAAAGGAAGTGCCGTTAAATCATATGCTCCCTGTATTAATGAAATGCTTGACGGCGTAAATCCGCTTATCGGAAGAGAGGATGAGCTGGAGCGGACCATACAGATCCTGTGCCGTAAGGACAAGAATAATCCGTTGCATATCGGGGATCCGGGTGTAGGCAAGACAGCCATTACCTATGGCCTTGCGCAGAGGATAAACAGCGGAGAGGTGCCTGATATTTTAAAGGGCAGCCGGATATTCTCTCTGGATCTTGGAGGAATGCTTGCGGGGAGCCAGTACAGGGGTGATTTTGAAAACAGGCTCAAAAAGGTACTTACCGAGATAGATAAGGAAGAGAAACCTATCATTTATATAGATGAAATCCATAATATTACCGGTGCCGGAGCTGTTAGCGGGAGCTCGTTTGATGCAGCAAACATGCTTAAGCCGTATCTTGCGGGCGGTCATATCCGTTTTATCGGAGCGACGACATATGAGGAGTACAAGAAGCATTTCGAAAAGAACAAGAGCCTTGTAAGGCGGTTCCAAAACGTGGATATAAAGGAACCTTCCGAGAAAGAGACGGTCGAGATACTTAAAGGCTTAAAACAGGGATATGAGGATTTCCACGGTGTTACCTATGCTGAGGGTGTGCTTGAATATGCCGTTGCCATGAGCGCAAAGTATATCAATGAAAGATTTCTGCCGGATAAGGCGATAGACATAATCGATGAAGCCGGAGCTTACAGGAAGCTTCATCCGGTAGTTTCGGTTAAGGATATAATCGGACAGGCAGGCGGATATTCATCCGGAAATACCGGGGAACAGACAGGAAGTCCGGAAGCTTCATCAGACTTAGGGACGGTTAGTGATAAGGCATATGGGATTGAGTATGATTCAATAGAAGGAATAGAAGGTCTGACACGGTCGTATGAAGGTGATTGTGACGAACCGGAGGATAACCCGGGTATAATAAGACAGGCCGATCAGGTGGTAGACAGGGATATAGTGGCGAAGGTGCTTACAAAGATCTGCCGTGTTCCCATAGAGAGCGTAGAGGTTGAAGAAAATGAGAACCTTATGCATCTTGAAGATAAGCTTAAGGATCAGATATACGGACAGGATGAAGCCATAGCGCAGGCTGTAAATGCCGTTAAATTCTCTTATGCAGGACTTTTGGAGGATAATAAGCCTCTTGCAAGCCTTCTGTTTGTGGGGCCCACGGGTGTGGGAAAGACTGAGGTGGCAAGGTGCCTTGCCAAAGAACTGGGCGTTAAGCTTATAAGATTTGATATGAGTGAATATGGCGAGAAGCATGCAGTTGCCAAGCTTATTGGCTCTCCTGCGGGTTATGTGGGCTATGAGGAGGGCGGCCTGCTCACGGAAGAGATACGCAAGAATCCGTCTTCTGTTCTCCTGCTTGATGAAGTGGAGAAGGCGCATCCGGATATTTACAGTGTACTGCTTCAGGTCATGGATTACGCCACTCTTACGGACAATCAGGGCAGGAAGGCTGATTTTTCGAATGTTGTTATCATAATGACTTCCAATGCAGGGGCTAACAGGATAGGAAAGAAGGGAATAGGCTTTCAGAGCGGTTATCAGGATGACAGTATCCTGATGGAAGAGGTTAAACGCGTATTCCAGCCTGAGTTCCGTAACAGACTTAACAAGATCGTTGTCTTTAACGGTATGGATGACGATATGGGCTCGCGCATAGTTAATAAGAAGCTTAAAGAGCTTAAGGATATGCTGTCTAAGAAGAATGTAGAGCTTACTGCAGATGATAAGGCTGTAAAACTGCTTAAGGAAAGAGGCATCAGCAGGGAGTTCGGGGCAAGGGAGGTTGACCGTGTCATAAGGAATGATATAAAGCCTCTGTTTGTTGACGAGATACTGTTCGGAAGGCTTAAGGACGGTGGAGAGCTTACGCTGACTGCCGGTGAGGATGGGTTTAAGATCGATCTTAGCCTGTCCTGAATGGTTACATGTGGGTGAATATTGGAGGAATTACAATCTATGACAAATTCAAGGAGGAGAAGATATGACGAATGACAATCAGGAAGTATTCATGCAGTTTGCACATGAGGTTTCGGGCTGTGCTGGTGATCTTAACAGCCTGAGAGAGGCGCTTGCCGGAGTGGCCTATTGTTACCATATTAGTGCGGTCGAGGCTGAGATCATGACGCCTTCCGGTAATGATGGCTCGCAGAATGCGGAGGAGCTTACCATTTTTATCCGTGAGAATGCCTCGCCTGTCGGTGAACCTGCCAAATATGTTTTTGACCAGGACTATAACGGAAAGGCTGTGCTCTATGTATATGCGGATGATCATCCGTTTACAGACAGTGAAAAAACCGATCTTGAGATGTTTGCGTTAGTATGCAGCTTCGTGCTTGAGAAACGCAAGATATACGGCTGTTGATGAAGCCGCCGGTTCATTTTTGTGATAATGCGGTTTGAGGCTCTTACAGCTCGATTGCAAGATCATACACTCTCGGATTCAGCTGTTTTATACAGTCCATGTGTTCATTCATCAGTTCTATATTATTATCATAGTCCTTATGGAAGTACTTTATAAGGTTATAAAATGCCCAGGCAGAGTTGCTGTCCGGGTATTTTGTAGCTTTAAGAAAGTATTCCCTGGCAAGGGATCTGTTAATATGGGAATGGCTTATCGCGCAGCCGCCGTCTGAGGCATGGATCTCGCCTGTCATATACAAAAGCCCGAGGCGGTTGGCGGCGTAGGGTTCGTATTTTTCTGCGGATGCTTTTAACAGTGCGGCATATTCGTTTACCATATCTTCAAGGACTTCAATACTGCTGCCCTCTTCAACCGAAGTAACGATAAGATCGGCCAGACGGGCTGCTTTGTTATTGCATGCGTATACGTAACCGCACTCAACCGCTTTGTCAAGACATGCGTCGGAAGCCTTCAACCAGGCATCCGGAGTATCCATATTGCCGGTTTTCAGGCTGATTTTTTCAAAGTTATGGTTTTCGAGATTGTCCCTGACCGCAGGAAGGAGTTCGCAGTAGAAAGTGCTGTCACCGGCTGCTTCTCTCAGTATCCTTCCTATAAGATTCAGCGCTTCGGGCGATCCTGTATGCTCGACACAGGCACATGAAAGGAGCAGAGCAGTGTTAAGCCGCCCGGCACGGGTCATTGACTCGATGGGCTCTATCCTGTCACAGTCTCTTAAGGGGTCGGTTTTTTTGTAATCTGTCAGATATAGTCCGAGCATCCTGAATGCATGCGGATATGAATGACCGCTGTATAACCATGTCCCATCTTCGGATATAGTGATCCCGGAAGCTTTAAGATAAAGACCGAAGGCTTCGGGATACGGGTCCGGACGGTATATTTTCTTATAGTAGATCAGGTCTGCATACAGCTTCTGTGCTACGATATTTCCGGAGTCGGCGGTGTACATTATTCCTCTTTCCGCATTCGGAGATGATACCCCTGAGCTTGTGAGAATATTTAAGGTATATTCCTTTAGGTCGTTTTCGTAGCTTCCGTCACATGTAAAGATGTTCATTTTCTTCTCCTTATAACTTATAACCAATTTCTGCTTTTGATCTGTTTTACATTATCTCACAGATTCTCAGATCCAGCCTCCGTCGAGGGTGATTATCTGCCCTGTCAGATAATCGTTTCCGGTACATATCTGCATGGCAAGTCTTGCAGCTTCTACGGGCTGCCCCATCCTGTCTGCGGGAATGTCTGAGATTATTTCATTTAGTTCTTCTTTATTAAAAATACTGTTCATATCTGTATCCATCATTCCGCATGCAATGGCGTTGACCTGTATGTTGCTTGGAGCAAGCTCCTTTGCGAGGGCTTTCGTGAAAGCATTCAGTCCTCCCTTCGAAGCCGAATAAGCAACCTCCATTGAAGCGCCGTGTTCACCCCAGACCGATGATATGTTAAGTATCTTGCCTTTCTTTTGCTTAAGCATAAGCGGTATGGCTAATCTGGATGTATAGAAGGCGCTGCTTAGGTTGGATGAAATAATATGATCCCAGTCCCCGGGACTCATGTCCTGTGTAAGACCGTGATATGATAAACCGGCATTATTTATAAGAACATCAAGCCTGTCAATATCCCTGAAAAGTTCATCTGTATTTTCGTATTCGGCAAGATCTCCCGTGAAGGTTCTGCAATCGACTCTGTACTGCGCTTTGATATCATCGGAAAGCTGCCTTAGCATTTCTGTGTTTTTCAGACAGGTTACAGTAACATCGTAGCCGTTTGCGGCAAATTCCAGGGCGAGTGCACGGCCGATTCCACGCGAAGCTCCGGTTATTAAAGCGTGTTTTCTTATCATGATCCTCATGCCTTTCGCTGTCAGCTGAGTATTGTAAGAATATTGAATCCGGTCGGATCCGTTGATCCGGTAGAACATGCAATTCGTTCTTTGGATTGTATTTGCAGTGGATGCAATATATAATATATAAAATAATGTAACTACGGTCAAGGATACAATAAAATGCATTGATGCGGACTGTCGGATATTTATCACAGACAGGGATAGCCGGGCAGTTTACATCATCATCATCAACAGGAGGGTTAATATGGCAGAATTATATGATCTTATCATTGCGGGAGCGGGACCTGCAGGACTTACAGCTGCTATTTATGCTGCAAGAGCCGAGCTTAAGGTGATTCTTATTGAAAAGAACTATATAACCGGAGGACAGATTATAAACACGTATGAAATAGACAATTATCCGGGAATGCCCGGGCTGTCCGGAATGGACCTGGCGACTAAGATGTCGGAACATGTTGATAAATACGGTGTTAAGAGAGAGACTGCCGATATAACCGGGCTGGATCTTGCGGGTGAAGTCAAGAAGGTGATCACCGACAAGGGAACGTTTGAGGCCAGAGCCGTTATGCTTGCTACAGGTAATTCTCCGGGAAAGCTCAGCGTAAAGGGTGAGGAGGAGCTTGCAGGTATGGGAGTATCCTATTGTGCCACCTGTGACGGCGCTTTCTTCAGAAAGAAGACGGTTGCGGTTATCGGAGGCGGCGATGTTGCGGTTGAGGATGCTATTTTCCTTGCAAGGGGCTGTAAGAAGGTCTATATCGTACACAGGAGAGACCAGCTCAGGGCTGCCAAAACCCTGCAGACTGCATTGTTTGCCTGTGATAATGTTGAGCCTGTATGGAATACTGTTCTTAAGGAGATATCCGGAAACGGTATGGTGGAGAAAATAGTTGTTTCCGATGTAAAAGACGGAAGCGAGAAGGAAATAGAAGTTAACGGTGTATTCATTGCTGTCGGAAATACTCCCAACAATACATATATAAAGGGAGGAACCGACAAAGCTTCACTTAAGGACGGTGAACTTCTGCTGGATGCAAAGGGTTATATAGTGGCCGGTGAAGACTGTGCTACCAATATTCCCGGAGTATATGCGATAGGCGATATAAGGAGCAAGGCCTTAAGGCAGGTGTCTACAGCGGTTGCCGACGGAGCCAATGCAGTTTATGCTGCCGAAAAGTATCTTTTGGGCGCATGATTCAGTAAAAAAGCTTTATATTTCCTCCTTGTGTTAACAAAAAGTTAACAAATTCGATTTTTTGCCCATGTATTCAAGGAATAGAGGTTGATATTCGAACGGATGTTTGAAAAAACAGAGCAAATTGAGTTGACAAAGATTTAACATAGTGTTATATTTGCATGAGCGAACAGATGTAACTTTTTTGTAACATATGGAGGAATATATGACGAGAAGTGTAATCAGAGTTGCGGCGTTGGGTCTTACGGCTGCAATTGTTATTACAGGAAGCTTTTCAACAACTGTAAGCGCTGCAACGGCTGCATCGGTTCTTCCGGCAGGCGGCGGTATTCTGGCAACGGGAAGCGGCGTATCAATAAAGGATATCAAGGCCGAAAGAGCAAGAAGTGCAGCACAGCAGAAGGCTCAGGAGCTTCACAACAGTGTTAACAGTATTGATGAGAAGACAGAGTCGGGTAAAGAGGTTCTTACGGCAAGCGCTAGTGATAAGATAGATATTTCAATAAAGGCGGAGACGCCTGCATCAAAGGCAGTCAGGAATTCCGAGACTCTTAACGGAACGGCCATAGTCGGAAGTGCCGCGGAAGGTGCTTCGATGACGGTAACCGAAACGGAGGAAGCAAGGGAACTCATAGCGACTCCTACTCCGGAACCCGAGCCTGAGACGGTAAGTGAGGATCAGATCTCCGTAAGTGAGAACCAGGCTACGGTAAGTGGCGATTCGGTATCGGAGAATCAGGCAGAGCCTGAAGAAAAGAAGGAAGAAAAGGCCGAAGAGAAGAAGGACGGTCCCACAATAGAGGTTTACCTTGCCTCGGGCAAGTTCGATAACGGAGATGAGGATTTCTCGAATCTTATAATTGCCGATGTTTCATACTATGTTAATGTAAGAGACATTCCCAGTGAGGACGGAGAGGTTGTAGGTAAGCTGTACAGGAATTCGGCAGGTGAATGGCTGGATAAGGACGGCGACTGGTATAAGATCAAATCCGGAAACGTAACCGGTTATGTTAAGAGTGAGTTCGTTGTGAGCGGTGAGGCTGCAGTCGAGATGGCCAAGAAGGTTGGCGAACGCGTGGCAGTAGTTACGACCACAACACTTAAGGTAAGAGAAGAAGCAAGCCTTGATTCATCGGTTCTCGGTCTTGTTCCCATGGAGGACAGGCTTACGGTAGTGGAAGAGACAGATGAATGGGTTAAGGTTTCGATAGAGGAAGGTGACGGATGGGTAAGTAAGGAATTCGTTACCGTATCCACAGAGTTCCCTAAGGCTGAGAGCAAGGCTGAAGAGGAAGCACGTCTCCGTAAGGAAGAGGCGGCAAGGCAGGCAGCCATTGCGGCAGCCAACAGGGCAGCTGCGGCAAAGAAGGGTGCCAAGGGCGGCAAGTCCGGTGGTAAGGGCGGTAAGTCCGGCGGCGGAGTTTCATACTCGGCATCAGGCGGCGGCGCAGGCGGATCGGTTGCCAACTACGCATTGCAGTTTGTCGGAAATCCGTATGTATACGGCGGTTCCAGCCTGACAGGCGGAACAGACTGCTCGGGATTCACAATGAGCGTATACAGGAACTTCGGTGTATCGCTTCCTCATTCGTCAGGTGCGCAGAGGAGTGTCGGATACAGCGTAGGCGGACTTGGAAATGCACAGGCAGGTGATATTGTATGTTACTCGGGCCATGTAGGTATCTACATCGGCGGTGGTCAGATAGTACATGCAAGTACGGCTTCCACAGGTATCAAGGTTTCGAACGCAGGATACAGAAACGTTTTGGATGTAAGAAGAATCTTCTGATCGGATAAGAAAGACAGTATATCCCCCGGAATACTAATTCCGGGGGATTTGATTTTGGAAAAAAATTATATTTATAATAATAAACGGGATTATTTGTTCCGTTTACTATAGTGTGTTTTTGTAACGTAAGTAAGTATATTTCCACAATACAATTGCAACAACCGGCTTTAAATGTTATAATTTTGTTATTATCCGGAAGGGGGTGACTAAAATGAAATTTATAATAGTCGGAAAAAACATTGATCTTACGGAAGGACTTAAGAGTGCTGTAGAAGATAAGATAGGTAAGCTTGAGAGGTATTTTACACCTGATACAGAGGTACATGTTACTCTGAGTGTGGAGAAGGATCGCCAGAAGATAGAGGTAACGATACCGGTAAAGGGCAGCATAATCAGATCGGAACAGGTCAGCAATGATATGTATGTATCCATAGATCTGGTAGAGGAGATAATCGAGAGGCAGCTTAAGAAATACAAGAACAAGATAGCGGACGGCAAGTACGGTTCCGGAAGTCTCAAGGAAGAATTTATGGAGAAGGAGTACGACGACGAGGATGAGATCCAGATAGTCCGCAGCAAGAAGTTTGATATTAAGCCTATGTATCCTGAAGATGCCTGTGTGCAGATGGAACTTCTGGGACATGGCTTCTATGTTTTCTGCAACGCGGAAACAGATCAGGTGAACGTGGTTTATAAGAGAAAAGGCAATACATACGGACTTATAGAGCCTGAGGTATGAAAGGAAAGTGATACAGACCGGTTTTAAGATATCCGGCAGCTGAAGAGGGGATGATTTTCCTGCCGGTCTTACGAAGGTTTGAGAGTGTGATGAGGATTAAGGGGAGAATATATTCCTGATGAAGGAAATATGGCTCCCTTTATACTTTTTTATTGTAAAAGCTAATGTGCTGTGATATAATCGGACACAGAGACTGTTAAAAAATTAACAAACATAAATGTAACAAGTAATTAATTCAACGGAGGTATCAGAATGTCAAAAAAAGTCGTAATTGCAAGTGCTTGCCGTACAGCTATCGGCACGATGGGTGGATCATTATCAACGATTCCCGTAGCAGATCTTGGAGCTATCGTTATCAAGGAAGCTGTTAACAGAGCAGGTATTAAGCCTGAGGATGTAGAGCATGTATACATGGGATGTGTTATACAGGCAGGACAGGGCCAGAATGTTGCCCGTCAGGCATCCATAAAGGCAGGACTTCCTATTGAAACACCCGCAGTTACAAGTAATGTTGTATGCGGATCAGGTCTTAACTGTGTAAATCAGGCAGCACAGATGATAATGGCAGGAGATGCTGATGTTGTTGTTGCCGGAGGTATGGAGAACATGTCAATGGCTCCTTTCGCAATTCCCAACGGACGTTACGGATACAGGATGATGTGGCCTTCACAGAGCCAGGGCGGTCTTGTTGATACAATGGTTAAGGATGCTCTTTGGGATGCATTTAATGATTACCATATGATCACAACGGCTGACAATATTGCAAAGCAGTGGAAACTTACAAGGGAAGAGCTTGATGAGTTCGCGCTTAAGAGCCAGCTGAAGGCTTGCGCAGCTATTGAGAACGGCGCATTCAAGGATGAGATAGTTCCTGTTGAAGTTAAGAAGAAAAAAGAAGTAGTTGTTTTTGATACAGATGAAGGCCCGAGACAGGGTTCTACAATTGAGGGTCTGGCTAAGCTTCGTCCCATTAATCCCGATGGTTTTGTTACGGCAGGTAATGCATCGGGTATCAATGATGGCGCCGCAGCAGTTGTTGTAATGAGCGAAGAGAAGGCTAAGGAATTGGGTGTTACTCCCATGGCTACCTTCGTTGCAGGTGCTCTTGCAGGCGTTGATCCCACTATCATGGGTATCGGACCTGTTGCAGCAACACGTAAGGCAATGGCTAAGGCCGGCTACAAAATTGAAGACTTCGACATTATCGAGGCTAACGAGGCATTCGCAGCTCAGTCTGTTGCAGTTGGCAAGGATCTTGGAATAGATGTTGACAAGCAGCTTAATCCTAACGGTGGCGCGATCGCACTCGGACATCCCGTTGGAGCATCCGGAGCACGTATCTTCGTTACACTTCTTCATGAGATGAAGAAGAAGGGTGCAAAGAAGGGTCTTGCAACCCTGTGCATCGGCGGCGGTATGGGCTGTGCAACGATAGTTGAGATGTGAGCGATATAGGGATGGAAACTCATACAGGCGCTGTGCTTGCACATAAGACTGTATGAGCTTACAGACCGAACGTACATAAGCAAGTAGCACGATAGTGCGGATTTCGCATGGACGTAGGATTACGGGAGTGCGTAGCACGGAGTAATCCGCAACTATCGCTAATAAAACATAAAGGAGAAAAGAATGGAGTTTGTATTATACGAACAGAAAGATGCCATCGGCATTATAACCATCAACCGTGAAAAGGCATTAAATGCTCTTAATTCCAAGGTTCTTGATGAACTTAACGAGGCATTTGATGCGGTTGATCTTAATACCGTAAGATGTCTTATACTTACAGGCGCAGGTGAGAAGTCTTTCGTTGCCGGCGCGGATATAGGTGAGATGTCAACACTTACCAAGGCTGAGGGTGAGGCCTTCGGCAAGAAGGGAAATGATGTATTCAGGAAGATAGAGACCTTCCCGATACCTGTTATTGCCGCAATAAATGGATTCGCACTCGGCGGTGGATGTGAGATTTCAATGAGCTGTGATATCAGGATATGTTCAGAAAATGCAATGTTCGGACAGCCTGAGGTAGGTCTTGGAATTACACCCGGCTTTGGCGGAACACAGAGGCTTGCACGTCTTGTTGGCGCAGGTATGGCTAAGCAGATGATCTATACAGCACGTAATATCAAGGCAGATGAGGCATACAGGATAGGTCTTGTTAACGAGGTTGTTAAGGCTACCGTTGACGAGGAAGGCAATGTTACGGTATCTGCAAAGGAGAACCTTATGGCAGCAGCTGAGAAGATGGCAACTTCCATTGCAAAGAATGCGCCTATCGCCGTACGTAATTGCAAGAAGGCAATAAATGACGGACTTGAGGTGGATATGGACAAGGCTATCGTCATTGAAGAGAAGCTCTTCGGCGACTGCTTCGAGACAGAAGATCAGAAGGCCGGTATGGGTAACTTCCTTAAGAAGAAGGATGATCCTACCAAGGTTAAAGTTGTCGAGTTCAAGAACTGCTAAATATTAGTTTTCAAATAACACTTCTTTCTAAATGAAACGAGCAGTGTGTGAATGTGCAATGTGGAATAGAAAGTGCGAAAAGAGAAGTGTGAAATCAGCAGTACGAAATGAGCAATAGAAGATATGCAGATAATATAAGTGTCAGTAATGAGCAGTAAGTAATTAAAGAAATAAAAATGGAGGAAACAAAATGAAGGTTGGTGTAATCGGTGCCGGTACAATGGGACAGGGTATTGCAAAGGCATTTGCCCAGACAGATGGTTATGAAGTAGCACTCTGTGATATCAAGCAGGAGTGGGCAGAAGGCGGTAAGAACAAGATAATCAAGGGTTATGAGAAGCTTGTTGCCAAGGGAAAGATGACACAGGAGGATGCAGATAAGATCGTAGCACGCATCACACCCGGTCTCAAGGAAGATATCTGTGCAGACTGTGACCTCATCGTAGAGGCTGCATTCGAGGATATGGAGGTTAAGAAGACTACATTCAAGGAGCTTGATGAGATATGCAAGGATTCATGTGTATTCGCATCAAACACATCTTCACTTTCGATCACAGAGATCGGTAATGGCCTTAAGAGGCCCATGGTTGGTATGCATTTCTTCAATCCCGCAGACCGCATGAAACTTATCGAGGTTATCGCAGGCGTTAATACACCCGATGAAACAGTAGATTGCATTAAGAAGATATCTGAAGAGATAGGTAAGACACCCGTACAGGTTAATGAGGCTGCAGGTTTCGTAGTTAACCGTATCCTTATCCCGATGATCAATGAAGCTGCTTTCATTAAGATGGAAGGTGTTTCG
>JAILNV010000064.1 GCA_024691125.1 Lachnospiraceae bacterium
AAGGTCAACACATGCATCAAGCTTATCGGGATCCTCAGCTACCTTTGCATTGATCGCAAGACCGAAGCCGAAACCATTATTCTGCATATTTTCATAATGTGTAGCACCGTCACCCTCAGGAAGAACAGCTATCTTCATAGCCTCAAGCTTCTCAGGCTCAGCCTTAAGTGTCTC
This sequence comes from Lachnospiraceae bacterium, assembly GCA_024691125.1. GTDB lineage: Bacteria > Bacillota > Clostridia > Lachnospirales > Lachnospiraceae > UBA2868. Next base: position 175 of record JAILNV010000064.1, read on the forward strand.
TGCCACATATGAGTAATCCCAGTTACCACCGATAAACGCTGCAGCATCACCTGCTATGAAGTATTCACGTGCATCTTCGTTTGTTACCGAATTAAAGTCAGAGTTAAAGATCTTGGTATCTGCGAACAGAGCCTTGGTCTTCTCAAGAGCTGTGATGAAATCAGGATCTGCGAATGATGCCTGTCCATCACCTGCTATGATATGATCGAACCACTCTGTTCCTGTATACTGATAACCGAAGCATGACAGGAAGCAGGAGTTCATCTGCCACTGACCACCGTTACCGAATGCTATTGTATCGATACCCTGCTCGTTGAAATACTCTGAAGCCTTCTCAACATCTGCCCATGTAGTAGGGAATGTGTCAAAACCTGCTTCCTTCCACATATTTGAATCATACATAACTACTGTACATGTACCGCCGCTTACTGCAGGCATTGCGTAATACTTGCCTTCGCTTGTAAAAGGAACAAGAAGATCCATGTTGTAGCCGGCTGCATCCGGTGATGACTTAATGATATCTGTAAGATCAAGGACAAGTCCCTGCTTTGCCCAGTTGGCTGTGTTCATACCCTGAAGCAGGAATACATCCGGAAGATCGTCTGCTGCAGCCTTGGTAGCTATCTGTGTCTTATAGTCCGCGTTAGCCAGAACATCCTGATTCAATGTGATATCGGGATGAGCCTCTTCCCATGTTGCGATACATGAACGGAATCCGTCTGAGCTTCCGTTTCCTTCTGCTTCCTCTGATGTTGAGTAATGCATGAAATTGATCTCTCCCTTGTAGGCAAGACCTGATTCTGCCGACTCAGCTGCGGGAGCCTCCACTGCATCTGCAGCAACCTCTTCTGTCTCTGCTGCATCTTCCGTCTCTGCCGGTGCTTCTGCCGGTGCAGGTGCCTCTGCCGGTGCTGTGGCTGCTGCGCCGCCACAGGCTGCAAGTGAGAACGTCATTGCTGACGCAAGACAAAGTGCCAATACTTTTCTTAACTTCATAATTTTTTCCTCCTATTTGGTTTAAGTTAATATTGTTATTGCTAACTTAAGTTAATTATATCAGTTAGTTTATGTTAGTCAAGTAATATTCTCTAATTTACATTGAATTTACCTTATATACAATTTAATTTACTTAATTTTGTTATTTTTGCACAAAAAAGCCGGAGGACAATCCTCCGGCTCAAGTGAAGATAATAAGAAGCATGTTAACTTCATTATCAGTAGCAGCTCCCACAGCCCGATCTATAACCCGGCGAGCTCATCAATCTTTCTAAGCTCATCCTCTGACAGCGGTTTCGAATCAAGTACCTCAAGATTGGTAAGTATCTGCTCGCTCTTGGAGGCACCGATTATAACGCTGGTGATTCCCTCCCGGTCAAGCAGCCATCTGAGAGCCATTCTGCTCAGAGTATCACCACGGTCAGCTGCGAAATCGTTAAGAGACTTTATCTTTGCAAGCATGTCATCCGACAGGCTCTTCTCATTTAAGAATCTTCCGTCCCTGCTTATCCTTGAATCCTCCGGAATCCCTTTAAGATATCTGTCTGTAAGCAGTCCCTGAGCCAGAGGCGAGAAACATATGATACCCTTCTTCTCTTCTATGGATGCTTCAAGGAGCCCGTTTTCTTCAATGGTTCTGTCAAAGATGTTGTACCTGTTCTGATTAATGACAAACGGTACCTTCATCTCTCTTAACAGTGCCGATGCCTTCTTTAGTCTCTCACCGTTATAATTGGAAAGACCGACATACAGTGCCTTGCCGCTGTTTACTATCTGCGCAAGTGCTCCCATGGTTTCTTCAAGCGGAGTATCGGGATCGGGTCTGTGGTGATAGAAAATATCCACATAATCAAGCCCCATTCTCTTAAGGCTCTGATCTATGCTTGCAATAAGGTACTTTCGGCTTCCGTGATCACCGTAAGGTCCCGGCCACATATCATAGCCTGCCTTAGTACTGATTATCAGCTCATCCCTGTATCCGCAGAAGCTGTCCTTAAGTATCTGTCCGAAATTCCTTTCCGCACTTCCGTACTCCGGACCGTAATTGTTTGCCAGATCGAAGTGTGTGATACCGTTATCAAAAGCCGTTTCGCACATCTTCTTCATGTTTGAATACACTCCGGTATCTCCGAAGTTGTGCCATAAGCCGAGGGAAAGAGCGGACAGTTTAAGTCCGCTCTCACCACAGCTTCTGTATTCCATTTTTTCATATCTTGATTCTGAAGGTTTGTAGTACATTCTTATTCTCCTTTTTGCCGTGGTAATCCTGATAGCCCTTTTACTGTTCAGGACAGGTTAATATATATCATTTCATATTTTAACACATCAGACACCTGTTCAGAACAGGCTCAGAGTCTTATTTTCTCTGTGCATTAACCTCGTCTATAACCTTCTGGCCACCCTGTGATAACCACTGCTCAGCGGCTGCCTTAAGGCCTTCCTCGTCAATCTGTCCGCAGATATACTGGGTTCTGGCCTGTGTGATTATCTCATCAAGTGTTGAACCAAGATCTGCATATGTCTCTGAGTTGGCAAGGAAAGGCAGAGCTGGATTGAATACTGCAAGAGACATGCTGAACAGCAGCGAAAGAATGACGGACAATCTTATAGTGAACGGATCTGATCCGTTCACTATAGTTCAATAAAGTGCGGGAAGCATATCCTTCGTAAGTGCATAGGGACTGGAATACACCTTTCCCAGCACTTCATACTCTGTATATTCCTCCGTAAGACAGAATTCCTTTGACCAGCTCATGTACCCGACCCAGTCGACTCCTTCATCATGAATAG
>JAILNV010000065.1 GCA_024691125.1 Lachnospiraceae bacterium
TCATCGACACTTTCTGTATTTTCCTTATCTTTGCAGCCGCTCAGACTGCACATGATCAGTATTACCGCTATGATCGAAAGAAAAATCCTGCGTTTCATATTTTCTTATTTCCTTTCTTCATAAAAAGCAAACAGCAAAAAGCCACACCTGGGTCTACTGGGTCTACTGTATCTTCAATGTATCCGTTGAGCCGTCGCATGATACGATTATGCTCCATCCGTCATCCACAACGGAAATGAGATAGATCTCATTATCATTTATATCCGAATATGCTGCATACGAGCTTGGTCCTAACTGCTTTATGGTAAAGTCATACTTCTTGGGCTCGCCGCCGCCGAAAGTATTCGTATACCACCACTTGGCGGTTCCGGATCTTGAATCATTCATGTAGACATCAAGCGTCCACAGAGAACCCACATAGGTATTGTTAAGGATATCCACCTGCGTATCTACCTTAGGAACAGACGGATCCCAGCAGCCGTTCTTATCTGCCCAGTAACCGTCATGAGAATAGTTATTATATACAAGACAGCCATCCGGTCCAAGATAATAGTATCCGCCTTCGTCCTCCGCCCACTGTGATGTCAGCTGTTTATTGTTCTTATCATAGTATAGGAATTCACCCGATTCGAGCTGTTCCCACTCTCCGCCTCTTACCGCAGTCTGCGATGGATCTCCTATAGCTTTGTCTCTGTCTGCACTGTCCGTATCCCGTTCTTTTTCGGTTTCATTCTGGTCTTCGTTACGATCTGTATCATCATTTTCTTCTGTATCTTCCTCTAATGCGGCACTCTCTTCTGTGTCTATGTTCTCATGGTCTTTTGCCCCGTTCATCTCTTCCATCGCTTCCTCGCCGCCCTCCGGAACATAGTCACCGGTGATCTTTTCAACCGTAAAATTGCCCTCGATCTTTACGGTGATCCCGTTCAGATCCATGGACTGCGACATAAAGCCCGCAATCAGATTCTTGCCGCCCTTTTCGCAATAAACACCCGTATGCACGAATCTACCCGTAGCCTCTCCCTCGCCTGATTCCTCGATGTCTACCTCATCGCTCTGTTCAATATCGATATTATATGCACCGCCGTTTACAAGCCCTATAAGATGTGCTGACTCCTCTGCCGGTGTTTTCGGATCATCAACCTTTATATCCCGGCAATTCATGTCAAGTCCGCCCAGAAGCTCGATATCAAGCTCCCATTCTCCGTTATCCTCAATCTCAAGGGTGCACTTAACAGGCTTGGAAAGCGCCTCATCGACCTTCGCCTTAACCTGATCCGCAGGAGCTCCCGGGATATTCTCCATTCCCTCCAAAGCTGTACACCGGAATTCACCCTCGTATTCACCTACAAGGCTCAGAAGATTGGCATCAGCGACCGGTACGGCGCCATCGGGGATCTTAATGTTTGAATTATAATTTCCGGTCATTCCGTTTATCATGTCCTGCGTATCGTCAATGATACCCGTAATGCCCAACTCATCCATCTTGTCCTTGACCTTGTTCTTAAGAACAAATATACCGGCAACAACTCCGCCTATGATAAGCACCAATACTACCAGTATGATGATAAGTGCAGGTGAACCCTTCTTCTTTGCGCTCACCTGTCCCGGTCCCGTCTGTCCCGGTATCATTTGTGGATAAGAACCCTGCCCCGGATACGGCTGCCCACGGTTAAATCCCTGCGGTTCGGAAACCGTGCCCGGCTGCACCGGCGGCTGACCCTGTGGTATCTGTCCATAGCCCTGCTGCGGCGGGTTGGTATATCCTCCCTGCTGCTGAGCCTGCCCGGCATCCGGAGCCCCTGTCATATCTCCCACGTCCACCTTTGCTCCGCAAGTCGGACAGAACTTGCAATTTTCAGGTATCTGTGTCCCACATTGATCACAAAACATGTCGTTCCCTCCATTAAAAATGTGTATTGTTATGATAGTATTCATCGCCAGAATGCATAATTACCCAAAATTATTATACTGTATAACCCGTATCAAAAAGCGTGACACAAAAAAGTTTCAATGAATTTTTGTCACGCTTCTTCATTTTTTATATGACATTATAAGAGCCACGGAAAAATTAATTCGTTATGGCGCAACGGTACTTTGTGTAATATACTGTATAGAATAGAGAATTTCATCAGAAATTCGCTATTCTATACATATGATTTAGGGGTCAAAACTATACTTTTTTATGATTAACGGATTGTTCCGTGCTTCGCACTCCCACAATCCTACCCACCATTCGCAATTCCGTGGTGCTAAGCCCCACTTCTTGCTCATGTTTGGGCGGGTCATAAATCCTTGTCCCCACCATCAAGCAAGCTTGTGGTGTTGACAGGCTTTTGACCCTTTAATCATACATATATGAATGACAAACCGGGAGGTAATGATGACAACCGATATGATTAACCGGGCATTATACGATGCCATAGTAAATTTTGATAATGATGCCGAATCACAGGAGTACTATTATAAGGTCATGGACAGCACGACCGGCAAAACAGGCGAAAACGGCGAAGATGAAACTGTAAGTGACAGGATCCTCAGGGCATACGCGGTATTATTCTGCGAGGATATAGGAGCAACGCCCGGTAAAAAAGCTGATGTTGACAACGTTATCGATACCGCTGACCGGCTCTATGTCGGAAGCGTCGGATACGATCCGGAACACTGGTACAGGATGAAGTATCATTTTCCGATAATAGATGAGGACAATTACGACAGATTCGCCGCACTGGTGATCTCTGATCTTAAGACCGGTCCGCTAAAGGAGGCCGCAGTCAATGACGGTGAGACTCTTGTAGTCGGTGAAGCCGATCCCCTTCATATGACAAGTGAGGAACGACGCAATCAGAAAACCCACTCAGTGGGTAACCGTCCGGAAGGAGGCACCATTTGAATATATATGTGGTCAGTTCAGATAAAAAAGAAACCAAAAAGCTTAAGGACTTTCTTATGAGCGAGTATCCGGATGCGAATATAAGCAGCTTTGGGGACTCCATGTCCTCTCTCGCTTCCGCAAGAGAAGACGGGGCGCCGGACATGGACTTTCTGGATTATGATATGCCAGAGCTCTCGGGATACATCCTCGGAACATATCTTAAGGAAATGAATCCCTTCACCAACATCATACTGCTTGCGGATGGCAGGGAACACGCTTACGATGCGGTAAAGCTCCATGTAAGCGGATATCTTTTAAAACCCGTTGACGGTAAAGATCTGCAATATGAACTGTCTGACTTAAGATATTCCGGAGCATCGGCTTCAAAAGGCAGGATATTTATACAGACCTTCGGTGATTTCGAAATCTT
>JAILNV010000076.1 GCA_024691125.1 Lachnospiraceae bacterium
CAAAAAGAAAAGAAGAAAAGGAAATCATCAGTAAAATACGACGAATGCGGGACATTCGGAGCCGTTCTGACAGATGAAGCAGTGGATATGGATGTCTGTGCCATGCCACTTGAAGCGGACCGAAGTCTTGATGATGTTGTCAAAAACCTTGATAAGACATTCATGGAGCTGGTTTTCTCGTTCGCTGATGAGAAGGGCATGACCGATGTTGAGGTACAGAAGAAAGCAAACCTTGACAGGAAGGTATTTTCCAAACTGAAGTGTGGGACCACAAAGAATCCCAGCAAATCTACGGCACTTGCGCTGGCTGTGGCATTGGAATTAAATCTTGATGATACAAAGGATCTGTTATCAAGAGCAGGGCTTGCATTGTCGCCCTGCAGTAAACAGGATCTGATAGTTCAGTATTTCATAGAAAGAGAAGCATATGACATATATGCGATAAACATTGCGCTTTTCGAGCACGGAGAGCAGCTTCTGGGAACCCAGGCATCGTGACATTTAATTGTCGCCTGACAAGTGACCTTCCAAGGTACTAATAACAGTATCATTACCTCAGAAACAGACAACCAAGCACTATTTCAGGAGGTAATGAACATGAGGGAAAACTTAACCGAGCTTGTATTTATCCTTGACAGAAGCGGATCGATGGGAGGACTTGAGTCCGATACGATAGGCGGATTCAATTCAATGCTGAAGAAGCAGAAGAAGGAAGAAGGAGAAGCGGTCGTATCAACGGTACTGTTTGATGACGTTTCGGAAGTCATCCATGACAGGAAGCCGATAGCGGATGTTAAGAAGCTTACCGAGAAGCAGTACTATGTAAGGGGCTGTACAGCCCTTCTTGATGCGGTGGGATCTGCGATCGATCACATCGGAAATGTCCAGAAATATGCAAGAGAAGAGGACAGACCTTCAAAGACTCTGTTCGTGATCACAACGGATGGTCTTGAGAATGCCAGCAAGAGATACACTTTCAAGAAGGTCAAGAAGATGATCGAGAGGCAGAAAGAGAAGTATAACTGGGAGTTTCTGTTCCTCGGCGCCAATATCGATGCGATCGAAGTTGCCGGACATATGGGCATCAGTGCGGATAGAGCGGCAAACTACCATTGTGATGAAGTTGGAACTGCCCTTAACTATGCAGTCCTTGAAGAGACAGTATCACGCGTCAGAGCATGCAGTTCAAAAATGATGCATGCATCCTTTGACGGAGGAGCCTGGAAGGGCAAGATCGACGCTGATTATGAAGATCGTAATGGTAAGAACGGCAAAAGGAGGGCGTGATAATGATAGGAGCTATACTTGGTGATATCGTCGGCAGCCCTTATGAGTTTGACCGGAGCGATAAGATAAAGGATTTTGGACCATTATTTATAAAAAAGTCGTGTTATACGGATGATTCGGTAATGACTATAGCTGTAGCCGAAGGGCTGATGAATGCCGGCAAAGATGCGGATGTTGATACGATCCACAAAGAAGTGATTAAGGCCATGAAGGCATGGGGTAGGCGATACCCCAATGCCGGATATGGGGCAAAGTTCATATGGTGGTTACAGCTTGATGATGAGAACCCGTATAACAGCTGGGGAAACGGATCGGCAATGCGGGTATCATCTGCCGGATGGCTGTATGACAGTCTGGAACGGACGCGAGAAGTAGCCAAGGCGACTGCAGAGGTTACGCATAATCATCCGGAGGGCATTAAAGGCGCTGAAGCTACTGCATCTGCCATATATATGGCACGTACGGGATGCTCGAAGGAAGAGATAAAGCAGTATATTTCGATAAACTTTGGTTATGATCTGTCTCGAACCTGCGATGAGATCAGACCAGGATACAGGCATGTGGAGAGCTGCCAGCAGACAGTACCTGAGGCAATCATAGCATTTCTTGAAGGAAATGATTTTGAAGATGTGGTAAGAAATGCGGTATCGCTTGGCGGAGATTGTGATACGCTCACATGCATAGCTTCAGGGATCGCAGAAGCATTTTATGGTGTCCCGGAGGAGTATAAGACAGAGACGCTGAATAGACTGGAACCGGATATGAGAGAAGTATATGAGCGGTTCTGTAAGATGTGTAGATAAGAATAAACAAAATGGATTTCAGGGAACTGATTAATTCAACTGAATATGATTTTCTACGATCAAACGAACACCTGGGCGAGAGGATAATGCTCCTCGGCCTGGGTGGAAGTCATGCTTACGGGACAAATAATAAAAGCAGTGACATTGATTTTCGGGGCGTTACGCTTATGCTACCGTCAGATCTTCTGGGACTGACGGAGTTTGAACAGTACGAGGATACTGTGACGGACACGGTTATTTACGGTTTCAACAAGCTGGTGAAGCTTCTTTTGGAGTGCAACCCCAATACTATCGAGATGCTTGGACTGGATGAAGACCAGTACCTGATTAAATCAGCCATGGGGCAGGAATTGCTTGATAATCGAAATATGTTTCTGTCAAAGCGCGCGATCAAATCATTCGGAGGATATGCAGGGCAACAGCTTCGAAGGCTTCAGAATGCGATAGCAAGAGATACGCTCCCTCAAACTGACAGAGAGAAGCATATTCTAAGGTCAGTTACGAATGCACTTAATGATTTCAACTTAAGATATGCTGAAAATGAACGGGATCGCATAAAACTCTATATTGATGAATCGGATAATCCGGAATATGATACCGAGATATTTGTGGATGCCGACTATAAGCATTTCCCCCTGAGGGATTACACGGATATGTGGAGCACGATGCGGACAGTACTTCGGGATTATGAGAAGATAGGCAAGCGGAACAAGAAGAAAGACGATAACCATTTAAATAAGCATGCCATGCATCTGATAAGACTGTTCATGATGGCAATTGATATCCTGGAAAAAGGCGAGATCAGAACACGACGAAATGAAGATCTGCCGATCCTTCTTGCAATAAGAAATGGTGAGTATATGCAAGCAGATGGTACGTTCTCGCCGGGTTTCTATGAGATGCTTGAGGATTATGAACACAGACTTGACGAGGCTGCCGGTCGGACATCTCTTCCTGATAATCCAGATATGAACAGGGTTGAGGCCTTTGTTGAACGGGTAAATCGTTATGCTATTACCGGGGAATTGTTGTGAGAGATATTGAAAAAGAGATCGATGATAAACTGAATGAGATAGAGGCAAAAGAAGGGGTCAGAATCCTTCATGCCATTGAGTCGGGGAGCCGCGCATGGGGATTTGCATCGCCGGACAGTGATTATGATGTTCGTTTCGTCTATGTGAGACCTAAGGAGGATTATCTTCGCCTTGATGAAGTGCGTGATGTAATAGAATGGCAGCTTGATGAAGTGCTTGATATTAATGGCTGGGATCTGAAGAAGGCACTTAGGATGTTCGCAAAGGGCAATTCCGTGCTGTTTGAGTGGAGCGGGTCTCCGATAGTATACCGTACTACCGAGGAATGGGGGAGAATAAGGGAAGTATCCAAACAGTATTTTTCGGAGAAAACAGCGATATATCAGTATTACGGAACAGCAAACAGTACTTATCAGGAGTATTTACAGGGTGATATGGTGCGGTACAAAAAGTATTTCTATGCGTTGAGACCGCTTCTTGCCGCGCAGTACATAGAAAAGAATCATGTGGCACCGCCGGTACGGTTTGAGGAGCTTTTGGTTCCTGATCTGGATCCGAAGTTAAGAGAGGCTATAGACAGGCTGCTTGAGATCAAGAAGCAGACAACGGAGAAGGAAGAGAACCCTCAGATTCCCGAGATCAGATCGTTTATTGAGGCGGAGATCGAGAGGCAGAAGAAGATCGCAGATGAACTGCCTGATGATCATAACAAAGACTGGAATGCGCTGAATAGAGTCTTTGCTGAGGTTTTGGGATGAATGCATATATAGAGTACAAAATTGATTCAGGTATAGGTTTGCGAACATTTCTTGAGCAATCGGGCATTTCTGTAGAGAGCGTAACTGCCATAGATTCAGCGGAAAACGTGATAAAACTACCCGACCTGACCACATTCAATTGGAAATCCAAAGATGGTATAGTACGTGTTAACTGTAAGGAAAATTCAATGAAAGTTATAGAAGCCAAGACTGGGTTGAGGCATATTGATAACGGTGCGGGAGATCCGACCAGGCCGTACAGCTTTATAATTGATGAGTTTTCAGACTTTTTGGATGTAATATATGCACTGAAGCAAATCGAGGGAAATGTCGTTGGAGTTAAGGGCTCAGATGAATGAAGAATCAGTATGTTGGTGATGTCGGGGATTATGGTAAATACTCATTACTCCGTGAATTCGCAGAGGCCGGAGTAAAGATAGGTGTAAATTGGTACCTTACTGACGATGACGGTTCAAATGACGGCAAATTCAAGGATTATCTGACAAAGGGACTATTACGCAAGTATTCACCGGAGGTTTTCGACACATTAAAGGATTTGGTTGATAACGGCAAAGCGACGGTTCAAGACGTTCAGAATAGTGATATTATCCCACAAGCACTGTTTTTCTCCGAACCAATGCGATTTAAGGGAGCTCCCAGGGAACGAGCAGAGAAAAGAGATAAATGGTTATGGGACAGTATTCGGGAATTAAGTGGGGCGGAACTTGTTTTTCTTGATCCGGATAACGGTCTGCAAGTAAAAGATAATCCGTCGGCAAGAGGGGCAGAGAAGTTCGTTTTGCCAAGAGAGGTAATGAATTACTGGGAAACCTACCATAATGTTGTGTATTATTGCCACAAGGGAAGAAGAACTGATGAGCAGTGGCAAAAATATATGAGAGCGATGCGTACAACAATGCCCGGAGTCAGAATCATTGTTGTTACATACCATAAAGGTACGCAACGATCGTACGTGTTTCTTGTCCGTAAAATGCATTTCAAGAAATATAGAGAAATCCTGGATAGAGTTTTGCGGCAATGGGATGGGATCTTTACAGACGAAGGTATAGAAGATGACGACCTATCCGCTCCAATCTATGACAGAAATTTCGTAGTGTATAATGAACAGTACGTAACTCTTTCCGGATCGATATTGAATGGATGCCTTAGTCTGGAGTCAAATGTATATGGCGAAGACTATGATAGTGAGAAACACTATGATTTCACATCAGAAGACACTAAAAAACTGTTTTCATTGATTTCGTTTGATGATTTTATAGAATCATGTAGGAAAGGTCACCTTATGTGGATGGAACAATTTCTTGAAAATAATGATATCCATCCCAAGACGTTTTGTATTTAGGAATCCAAATCAAGGAAAAAGAATACTAGATTTACGACTTAAGAAAGAACAGGTTGTGTGTGGCAATGACAGAGATTGAAGCAATTAAAGCAA
>JAILNV010000169.1 GCA_024691125.1 Lachnospiraceae bacterium
GCAGCCCGCGCGGGCAGTATCCCTGTTGAAGTTACATATTTTCGCCCTTTGGAAGATCAAGCCATGCATGAGGAAAAAGGCAGCTATCTTACCAATAATGGGATCCTTAAGAAAGTAGATGATCTTTCAAGGATGCTCATCCTCAACGATGACAAGAGAATACCGATAGATGATATAATATCTATTAGCAGTCCGGTTTTTGATCCTCTTATCCCGGACTAATCATGGAGATAAGAACTATGTGTAAAAGATACTATATGGACGATGCCCCAAAGGAACTGTCCGATATCCTAATAAAAGCCAAACGATCGAAGCTCGCCGATACATTCGTGAAGAAGCTGGCACGTCAGGTCGTTACAAGCGGCGAAGTGCGGCCTACGGATGTGGTCCCGGTGATCGCCCCGAATGCAAGCAGGCAAATATCTGTATTTCCCATGCAGTGGGGCTTTAAGAACCCTGATCACGACTCCACAGTATTTAATGCACGCACCGAAACCGCTGCAAACAAGCCAACCTTTAAAGATGCATGGAAATCCCACCGATGCATAGTCCCGGCTTCCTGGTATTACGAATGGCAGCATTATAAAAGTCACGATGGAAAGACTAAGACCGGCGACAAATACACTATCCAGCCAGCCGGTAATGATATCACCTGGCTATGCGGCCTGTACCGCATGGAAGATGGTCTTCCCCACTTTGTTATTCTTACGCGGGAACCGGTTGGAGAACTTGCCAAAATACATGACCGTATGCCTCTTATTCTGCCAAAAGAAAAGATCGATGAATGGATACAGCCGGACATACAACCCGAAAGCCTGCTTCCCTATGCACTTACAGATATGATATTTGAAAAATGTACTGTAGAAGAGCCAAAAATTGATTATTCCAATATATTTTCACATTGAGGGGGTGACGGTCCAAGTTTCTGTCCGCACCCTCATTTATGGAAATTGTAAGGTATGCCAAAATCACATGATAAAGAATGCAAAAAAGCATCGAAAGCCTCAATTCCCATTACGGTTCCTTGATATTTCTCTATATTATAGGGACTTCGAACGCTTTATGAACTCAGCCGCCATTTCGGAATATCTCTCGGCTCCTATAGAACACGGGTCATACTGAAAGATTGTCATACCATGGCTCGGAGCCTCTGCAAGCCGCACATTTCTCGGGATTACTGTTTCGTAGGTATAAAAGTTGATATTTTCCTTGATGGTTTCAACAACCTCCTTTGAAAGATTTGTTCTCGTATCATACATAGTAAACAGGATGCCGTTGATATCCAGGGAAGGGTTTATCTTCTTTTTGATCAGATTTACGGACTTCATGAGATGAGCCAACCCTTCCATGGCATAGTATTCACACTGAATCGGGATCAGTATGGAATCCGCTGCGACTATAGCATTTATTGTAAGGATGCTTAACGAAGGAAGGCAGTCTATTATGATAAAGTCATAGTTTCCCTTTATTTTATCGAGCTCAGGCTTAAGTATATACCAGTTCTTATCTATCCCAATAAGCTCTACTTCCGTCCCGGAGAGATGTTCATTAGCAGGTATCAGCGAAAGATTCTCGTATATCTCTATAATACAGTCCTTAACATCATCCACTGCCCCTATCAAAAGCTGATATGTAGTATTAAGCCCCTGCTTCCGCTTATCAATACCAAGTCCCGTTGTGGCATTACCCTGCGGATCACAGTCTACAAGCAGTACCTTGCGGCCTTTTGAAGCTAAAGCGGCAGAAAGGTTCACAGCCGTAGTAGTCTTCCCGACTCCTCCCTTTTGATTTGTAACGGATACGATCTGTCCCATGATATCTTCCTCCAAAAACTAACTTCTTAGAATAGTGACAAATGCCATATAGTCAGGGATATGCACCAAATTGCACTTACCTGTTCGGCCCCAGAGGTTCTTTGCTACTATAACCTCCGCTATTCCTCTTAACTCTGTATCCTTGTTATAGTGATCGTCTCTATACAGGAACATAACTACATCTGCGTAGTACTCAAGATCAGAAGCCGGCTTAAGATCTGTAAGCGCAGGTCTCTTATCATCTCTTTGATCAACTTCCCTGTCTACCTGGGAGAGAACAATTATCGGAATATTTCTCCACTTTGCAATCGATTTAAGGTTCCTGCATATGTAACCACTTATTTCATCACGACTTGTCAACACATAGTTGGTATCGGGGATTACGGCCGTAAAGAACTGGATATCGTCGATTATGATCACATCCCGTTCCTGATACTCGGGAATAGGGAGTATATTTTCAATCAGTTCATCTATATCAAGTCGTGCTTCATCGATCACGATGAGATCAGCCCCCGCTATCTCATTAGCTGCGGATTCAATGGCCGCAAGATCCTCTTCTGTCGGATCTATGACTGCTTTTGTATCTACTTTAGCCTTCATCAGAAGGAGAGTAGTCATGACCTGCTCCATCGTTGACTCGAAGCTAAAATATGCGATCTTTTTGCCTTCATCCATCATTTTCAGCATCATGTTCATTGCAAGCGTGCCCCTGTCTATACCGGGTCTGGATGCCAGGATATACAATATACCACCCTTAAGCCCGCCGCCAAGAAGATCGTCTATATCCTTAAAGCCTGTCTTTATGCAGTTGGCATGCTATTTAAGATTTTTTACGATATCATCCATTATGCTTCTGTTTATATAATGATCGCTACACATAATATGTCTCCTACGGACCCGATACGGAAATAAGATCATAACCGTTTTCTTCTGCTGCTTTTATCATCTGCTCAAGATAGCTGCAGAATCTTTTATAAAAATCGATCAGTTCTGGCATATTTTCTTCTGCCAGTTTTTCTACATCTTCTTCAGTTATACTTGCGTTATAAGCACCTTTCCTCGGTTTGTAGTAGCCAAGTTCCCTAAGGCCCTCCCTCATAAAGTCAAGATCACGATTTTTAGGATCCGTCTTAAGGAGTTCAGTTATCTTTTGTATATCTTTTATTACATCCCTGATACCGTCCAAAGTATAGTAATTATCAGTAAGGTTCCACTCAAATGCGATACCATCCGTATAGCGCTCAAGCGCATACTCATCGCTTCGCATCTTATTTGCAGGAAGCTCATTATCAAAATGCCTCTTGAATATGAGATAAAGAAAGTCAGACATTATATCTTCTTCGATCAGGATGAGTTCCTCTTCCAGTTCAAGCTTGTTGTCCATATTATCTGTCTGTTTGCCTATATCCTGTATTTTTACCGGTTCAATCCAGAAATATGCCCCCAGATCAGGACCTTCTACTATCTCAAGAAGCGGTTCCCTGCGCTTCTCTGCCTTTTCACGGATTTTAGCAACCACCGTCAGCATGCTTTCATTTACCACAATATCAGATGAGCAAAGCTCGCCCAATCTTACAGACTTGTTACCGCCGTGGTAATCACTGCCGCCGCTTATTAAGAGATCATTTCTGCGTGCTGTATTTACAAGAAAGCTGACCTGTTCTTCGGTATATTTTGAATAATAACATTCAAGTCCCTGTATTCCCGCTTCCATAAGTACTTTGAGCTGCTTTTCAAACTCCGGTATAGTTATCTCCCTCTCATCCGTACCGCCGAGAGGATGTGCCCATACGGGTATGCCGCCGGATGCGAGGATAGCCTTTATTACCTTTATCCCGTCAAGTCTGGCTGATTCTGTCTTGCATGGGTTTATGTATTTTTCGATAGCAGAACGTCTGTCGTTTGCATACCCTTTGGAGACAAGGAGGTTTCCAAGATGAGGTTTCCCCACACTGCTCATCATCCGAAGTTTCTCCAGTTCACTGTCTGAAAATTCAATGCCAAATTCAGATTTTAGATACTCAAGCCGGCTCTCAAGCTTCTTTCGGCGCCTTTTTCTCCCTTCTTCAAGCAATTCTCTGAAAGGACGTGCATTCCAGTCATATCCATAGCCTAAGATATGGCATTTACCGGCTTCTGTTATGCAGGAAAACTCAATCCCACGGATAAAGGTCATATCATCATGGGCGCAGCCTTCCATCTCCATCGCACCTTCTATAGTATCGTGATCAGTTACGGCAAACGTGGTAATCCCTGCCTCCCGTATCTTATCAAGTAATTCATCAATATCATCCGTTCCGTCTGAAGCCTTGCTGTGAATATGCAGATCGATCATCATAATCCTTACCTACACCTTTCCATACATTTCTTTTACTATCTTTTTCCGCTTCTTGCGGTTTTTCTTTTTCTGCTTTTTTGTAAGCTCCGGCAGGTCAGCGATTCCCGCAAGCTTAAGTCCTTCATCAGTATACCAGTTAACTGTCCCGTTCTCACCATAATCGCGCATCATCAATGTCCTCTGTGACTGCAGAAGAAGTTCTATGCTTATCTCACCCTTAATATAATTGCTCAGGGCAAGCTGTATCCTTTCCTGGCCCTTCAATTCTCCCGTAAAGCGTACGAGATCCATGTAATTGTGCATAACCTCACTGTATATGATCCCGTCATAGTCAGAGTACCATCCCCAGGCATTCATATCCGAGATATCTCCCTGATGAGCACGGCTCTTTACGTCTTCTTCAGTATTTGTGATGCCCTTAAGCACGAACGTCCCCCGGCATACACAATTATGGTTATGCGGCTTATCATGACAATCGTAGACAATATCCCCTTCTTTAAACGGTGTTGGGAAACAGAACCACCTGCTTTCAAAGGCATCTTCATACAGGTCCCATTCTTCATCTGTCATCTTCTTACAGGGCTTTGGGTATTTTCCCTTTTTTATCCTGTTTTTGTACCTGTCACGGTATTCCATCAATTCCTTCAGATATTCATGAAGACTTGGCCTTGCTATGGAAAACCTCCTTTTTGGCATTTCACAGTCCGGCATGTTTTCTATGATCCAGTTCCATGCTTCATGCTTTTCTTCATATGTTTTATATGTGCTCTGATAAACAAGCCAAGCTGCCTGCATAGAATCACATTTATAATCGATCTCCTGCAGATAATCACGTATATCTTTTGAATTTACGAATGATAATATGTCCATTTGTATCCCTCAGCTAAGATCTACTCCGCACTCGTTCATAAAAGTATTTATCGCAGTTATAACAGTATTTAACCGGTCGTTGCTTTCTTCATATTCCAGGTTCCACTTTATGGTATGTCCGAATACAAACAGTTCTCTGTTTCCTGCATCCAGACATACACTCTCCTGATGCGGAGGCTTAACACCAAGTTCTGCCAGCCAGGCGATACTGCATATAAAACGGTCAAGTGCTTTCTTTTTGATCTTCCCTTCCACCGTTTCATTTAAGCTGTTTGTTCTGATCCACTTAAGACTATCCGTTTTAAACCTGACATCAACGCACCTGTTCTGATCCCATGTTCCGCCATCCTCATGATATTC
>JAILNV010000024.1 GCA_024691125.1 Lachnospiraceae bacterium
GCAAGCTGCGATTCATTTTGAAGGTTTACCTCAGTTCTTGATTCCCTGAAATTGTTTGCGCCGACACTCATGAACCCGAATATACCGGCTCCCAATATTCCAACTATAGCGGCAGCGATCAGTATTTCGACCAAAGTGAAACCGCCGTTTTTATTATCTGTACCTCGCATATGCATGTTCATGACTCCTTTCAAAAATCTCAGCCATCATACGAAACCTTACCGGTTGCCGGAACTATTGTTATCGTGCAGTTTGCGCCACCACCCGTAACCACTATTTCCTTACAAATAACACTGTTAACTCCCGAAACTCCCGGTACAGGTATTATTTCCTCTTTTCCGTTCGTCCTGTTGAAGCCAATATATACTCCGTCAGAATCAAGTGTAGAAGTAACATCACCCGAAGTACCTTCATAAGTATAGGTCACAATGGGATGATGCTTTCCGATCATCTCAACCTGATCGGCTTTTGCTGCCCCGTTCTCAATGTAAAGCATCTGTTTGTAATACCTGCCGTCAGAAGCATCCTTATAAATATGCAGTACTGTCTCTTGCTTACCCATTGTCTTAATACGTGTCTCGCCTATTGCTGACTTAATAGATGTGGCAAGCGATCTTGCGGCACTGTTTGGTATATAACCCATACCACCTATAAATACACCGCTCAACACGCCGATTAATGCTATTATGATTATGATCTCAACAAGTGTTATACCTCTGTTATCATCCTTCATACTTTAACTCCGTTATTCTTTAACCCAATTCTGATACTTAACCGATGATGAGAAATCAATCGCTTCACCGACACCGCCTGATGTTCCTGTGTTTGCACTTATATACAGTGAACCATCATAGAAATAATCAATAGGTCTGTCAAGATCAGTTCCTGTTCCATCCGGGTTATACTGTTTCTGAAGTACACCTATAAGCTCATCCTTAAGTACATCATTTCCTTCAGAGCTTGTAACTGTAACCGAATTACCAATCACTATCTTTCCTTTTGCAATGATAATTCCGCTGAAATCATCATTAACATACACATCATGTGTAGACAATATCATCCTTATCTTATCGTTACCTGCAGCTGCGCTGTATATGTAACCGCTTCCGGATGCCGATGCACCGGTACCGTCATAATAACTGAAACTGTCCTGCTTATCAGTAACAATTGCCTTAAGACCTGTTGCTGTGACAAATTCCCTGGTTCCACCGTTTCCGGTTGCCGTTAACAGCTTGCCTTCATCTATCAGATTCTCAAATACGGTCTGATCTGTCTTATTATGGTCTGTTGAATTCAATTCACTGAATTTTTCGGTAAGATTAGTACACAAAGCCGTATATGTTTCACTTGAATTCTTACAATCTCTCTTCTGTGACTCCGTAAGCGGCATCGGATCTCCCCGTCCAACAGATACCGCATTTTTACTAACCGTACTTGCAGCAGTACTCATATTGGTATCTGCCGGAAGCTCCAATGAAGTAGCATATACATCAGTGTAAGCATCCAGCTTATCACTGTGATTGTTGTAGAAATCTCTTGAGTATCTGTTTGCCGCATCACTGTCGGCGAACTTCATATAGAAATATACCATTGTTTCGCCGTTACTTGGTGCAAATATCATCTGATATGCACCGCCGCTCGGCATATAATTGCTCAATGTATTACCACCAAGCTTCGATATAGCCCTGGTTGTAGAAACAAGATCAAAGGTAGACTGCCATCCGACTCTGTTTGTGTGGGTAGCATCGGGTGTATCCGACCTGTCACCCATAGCATCCTCCCATACGGAATACTTTGAAACCATATCCTTGTACTCAACATAAGTAAGAGGATTCTTTCCAACAACTGCCTTACTTCCCTTAACTCCTATACAGTCATCGGGTATAAGATATGCAAGCTGATTACCCTTTACGGATATGGATTCACCCATCATTACATCTACGTTATTAACAGAAAGCGTGTTCCAGTCCTCTCCGTCTGCTGTAGGTAAAGGAGTACCTATCGCAGCTTTCCCTGTTCCTATAAAAGAATGACCGGCTACAAGCATGTTGTTAAGTCCACTCATATCCACAGCAGCACCAAGTCCGTTTATAAGTATCGCACTGCTCTTGGCTGTATCATCAACCGAATCACCAAAACCAATATAGGATCCGCTGAATGAAACATTGGGTGTATTCTTGTTAAGTGTAAGATCATCCGCGACTCTTGTATTTGAATTTACAACAAGATTGGCTGTATCCACACTTATATCCGAAGCATAGAAAACATTACTCGTTACATTTATTGTTTCACTTCCGAAACCCACTCTAAGGGGGCCCTTTGAGACAAGATAGCTGGCATTGGCAACCTGTGTATCCTTGTTGGCATTAATACCCTCTTCTCCTGCGTAAACACTTCCGTTAGCCGTAAGCGATCCTTCACCTACTTCAATACCTGTATCAGCAATAAGAGCATACTTGAAAATAGGCGGTAGTGTTGCAGTATCCATAAATGTAGTAAACGGAGCCTCAACTACTATATCGGTATTTATCTTGGAATAATAACCTTCGTCATCTGTATATTCAAGCTCTATATTTTCCAGTACAAGATATGCTCCTGTAGTCGGATCCTTGATATTCGG
>JAILNV010000045.1 GCA_024691125.1 Lachnospiraceae bacterium
ACCAAAATCAACCCAGGTATATTTATCAACCTGTCCGCGATGGAACTTGCTTCTGTCAGTACCCTTTTCACGTATTATTTCAGCTTTTTCTATATATTCTTCATCTCTTATAAGGAGAGCCCCGCCTTCTCCCATACTGAAGTTCTTAGTCTCATGAAATGACAGACATCCGAACTGACCGAAGGTTCCTGCGTTTCTACCCTTATATGTCGACTGTATGGCCTGGGCTGCATCCTCAATGACCATAAGGCCGTGCCTTCCTGCTATAACCATGATCTTATCCATGTCACAGCAGACTCCGGCATAATGCACGGGTACGATGGCTTTGGTTTTCTCTGTAATGGCATCCTCTATAAGTTCCTCGTTTATGTTCATTGTATCCGGTCTTATATCGACAAACACCGGAACAGCCCCGCGAAGTACGAAGGCATTGGCAGTGGAAACAAAGGTATAGGATGGCATTATCACCTCGTCCCCTTCGTTTATACCGGCAAGAAGCGCAGCCATCTCTGTGGCATGGGTACATGAGGTGGTGAGAAGTGCCTTGCGGGTTCCGACGTTCTTCTCCAGCCAGTCATTGCATTTCTTCGTATAATCACCATCACCGCATATCTTGTGACTCATAACGGCATCATTGACATATTCGCTTTCTCTGCCTGTATAAGGCGGTACATTAAACAGGATCATATATTTACCTTCCTTTGGATTATCTTTATAACATTATAGTCTCATAAACATAAAATGCCAACTGTTTATTCTTCGTTGATTTTGGATGAACTGTGTCCGGCAGTCACTGAGGTCAGCTGTCTGAAGGCCATGTTTAAAAGCAGACTCAGTACCAGGGTAAGTGCAAAGCATACCCCGTAGGTGATATATTTAAGAGCCGGTATATCAGGTAATATATCATATAATCCGGGGGTTATTATAAGCTTCCATTCCAGTAAATAGAGAGGGAAGGATATTGAACCGATAAAACTCAGTATATGAAAACTATATATTTTGTGCAGAAGCTTAACCAATATTACGAAGGCAGCTCCTGCCGCCAGAGAACCCAGATTCTCAGTGATAATGTTTAGCCGGTGATACTTTATCATAAGTGTATAACCGGCTGCTGCGAGCAGAAGAGCAGATAATGGTGTAAATAAGATGAGCAGGCGACTGCGGGCAGATCTGTGTTCTGAAGCCGTATCATCTGTTTCAATACTATCTTGAGCTATACATTCAGTATTTCTTATATGTGAGGAGTAAAACCATGCCACCAGCACTCCGGTAAAGAAGGTCAGAATGCAGTAATCTGCATTGTTGCCCCAATAGAAGGGTACATAAAAGAAGCCCATAAATGAAACAGCGCCTGTAATAAAAACTGATATGAGACTTCCGTGTCCGATCATATATGAAATGTAGAAAATCAGATACCAGAAAAAAGCATAGCTTATATACCACATTGTAGGGTCATAGGAATTAGAGGCATTTACACCCAAGAGAACAGATAGATTGTATATAAGACTGTGATCAGTGCCATGTATGATGAAATAAATAAACATGGTAACTGTCTGTACAGCCATGTAAGGAAGCAGTACCGATATGAAACGTTTCTTCCAGTATCCCTGCATTCCGTGACGCTGAAATGAAATATGAAGACCATAACCCGAAACAAACAGAAACAGTGGCATCCCGGCTTCGCACAGAGCAGAGCATATCTGTTCGTTTCCTATAACCGGTATTCCGTCGAACAGATGGCATACACCGCAGATGTGGGACAGGATCACGGTCAGGATCGCGATCCCTTTTAACACGGTACATTCATTTTTGCTTAACAGTTCTTTGCTCATTGTCATGTTTATTCTTGTTTTTGCTTTTGTTTATGTTTATATCCTTATTATATGCTTATCTGTCAGGAAGATTTATGCGGATATCCGTTGCGTTTCTTTCAACAATCTCATAAATAAATACATCTGCGCCGAACATGTTGATGGTATCCATCGGAGAATCCGAGGTCATAACATACATATCCTTAAACTGCCCGGACAGAAATCTCGACAGTCTTATACCATAGGAATCCCTGCGCATGACCACTGTTCGGTCATCACCTGATGCATTATGGAATTCGATGAATTCACCATAAAACTGCTCAACAGGATATCCCTCGTCTTCATACCCTGATATGGCATAATCAGTATCACTGTTTTTCAGAATAAGATGCATCATATCCGAAAGATCACCTCTTGAGTAGGTGACCGGTGTGACCGTGAGTTCGTTAAGTGGCTGCATCGGCGTTCCGAGTGCTCCGGCAGCTTCACATGCCCCTATATAGGAACCAACATTGTTCCAGTGGGTATCAAGGTGGCAGTAGGTATAGTATTCGTCACGTGCTTTCATAATTTCATCGTAAGGCCAGACAACATTTATATCAGTGTTGGCCTTAAGATAATCTGCAAGCTGTTTTCCGACGTTAATATCGGAATATACCGTATAGTATGTTGGGAGCTTGTCCCTGTAAACAGTCTCCTTGTTTGGAGCAATGAAAACAAGAAATTCAATGCCGAGCTTACTGAAATAATCACTTGCATTCTGAAGATTGCTGCCGATCTCCTTAAGTTCCTCTTCACTCAGCATGGATTTTCCGGTCGAAGTATCGATAGCTTCACCTGTGTAGAACAGCCAGCCGTCATCTCCGAATACAACCCTGTCGTTCGGAGAGTCCCTGAATATGTAGTAATCAATCCTGCTGTTAATTCCGATAAGCTCATTCCTGAATGGAAGGTGGTCGCTGTAATAGCTGTTGAAGGCTTCTGGGAAAACGGAAAGCTCCGTAACAGAAACGGAAGGGCGTGGTGCCTTCGCACGCTTCTCGTAATCAGTTGTATCCAGCCTGTACCTTAATACAGGGTACAGAACCGTGGGAGCAAACAGGAACAGGACAAATGAAACAGTCCATATATGATATTTGTATCTGTCAAAAAGCTTTAATATCAAACCATATCCTCCGATATTATGTAATGCCCATCCTTCTCAAAATCTGAAGTAGATGAACGGGTTATAAGTATTTCCGGCCAGAGAAGCCATTGAAAGAAGCAGAATGCACATACAATATATATATTCAACTACATTGACCAATACGGTCGATGAGATTTTCCTGACCGGTCTTTGGATAAATCCCATACCGGCTATTCCAAGGATCATCATAACGATAAACTTATGGGTGATCACCCGTGGCAGAAGAAGAGACGTATATGTGTATCTCCACGGAAGCAGCATCTGTTTCATGATCTCAAGCGCCTGTGATACCGTATCCGCCCTGAACAGCACCCATCCAAACAGTACAACAAGAAGAGTATAGATATGTGCGGAAATCCTGTGCCGTTTCAGTATATCAGTCAGACCTGCACGCTCGACTATCTGGAAACATACATGGAAGAGTCCCCATAATACAAAGGTCATGTTTGCTCCGTGCCACAGACCGGTAAGAAGAAATACAATTATAAGATTATAATATGTCCGTACGGTTCCTTTTCTGTTTCCGCCCAGAGGGAAATAGAGGTATTCACGGAACCATGATCCGAGAGAAATATGCCATCGCTGCCAGAATTCGTGTATTGATGAAGACATGTACGGATAGTTGAAATTCTCACTGAATTCGAATCCGAACATTTTCCCCAGACCGATCGCCATATCTGAATATCCGGAGAAATCATAATATATCTGCAACATATACGCAACAGCAGTCAGCCATGATATCATTCCGTTAAAGGATGAATCTGTTGAGTATACCGTATCCACAAAACGGGCCATTGTATTGGCTATAAGTACCTTCTTGGCCAGTCCGTATATGAAACGCCTGATCCCGGCAGCTTTCTTTTCCAATGATTCCGTGCGTGCGTCAAGCTGTTTCCGTATGCTCTCATACTGTACGATGGGGCCGGCAATAAGCTGGGGGAAGAAGGAAATATACAGGGCAAGGCTGACCGGATTCCGTTGAACTTCATATTTACCCCTGTACAGATCTATAATGTATGAAAGTATCTGGAATGTAAAAAAAGATATTCCCATGGGAAGACTGA
>JAILNV010000085.1 GCA_024691125.1 Lachnospiraceae bacterium
ATGGAGAAGGCAGAGGAACGCGGCGGTCGTGCCGATAAGGCTGACAGAACCGAAAGGAAGCCGGAGCGTGAGCGTGTATCCATGAAGGATCTGTTATCTGAAAAGAAGGCAGAAGTAGCAAAAAACGAAGCAGGAAGGGAACATCCGGTGGCAAAAAAGACGAGGGAGACAGCTCGTTAATGAAGTAGCATGACCTGCGGTATGGAACGATGTAGCAAAGGGGCAGTTTCGACTGCCCCTTTCTTAACATTTATCCCTGTTTACGTGTTATAATATGTAGCATGGTGAGAAAAAGATGATTATTGATAGGGATTGCAATATGATTGAATAATACTTTTTTTGATGATAAGAAGGCAGAACTAATGAAGGAATATGAAAGTTCCAGGGGGAAGCAGAATTGAGGTGATTTCTATGAAAAGAACAGCGATTATTGCACTGTTGTGTACATTAGTCATCGGAGCGTTAGGCTGTGGGAATAAAGGAGGAAATGCAGTAAAGAATCCCGAATCGGTAGAGGAAACTGCCATAGAAGAGAAAACAGTCGAAACTGATCCATTATCGATTCCGATAGTTAAAGATGGTGTTCGAGATATAAGTGAAGATGCAATACTTGTACGCTTTGAATGGAATCAGGTAAATGGAGCAGATGGTTATGAAGTATCTGAAGAAAGTAAGTTTTGTGAAGAAGAAACATATCGGGAGCCTGAACTGAGTGAGGTTAGCGAAAATTTCTTTGTTTCAGGAGCGCAGGATGATTTTGACTTCAGGATTAAGGTAAGAGCTTTCAGAGGAACCGGTGATAAGAGAGAGTATAGCGATTGGAGTGATTACGCAACCGGTAGTACTTATGATAAAGAGAATTTGGAAGATGATGAAGTATCTGAAGAAGATCAGGATACATCTCCATTTCTTTTGTGGGAATATGAAGGTTATGTTGATGAGTGCAAAGGTTATACCTGGCAAAAGGATTTTATTGATTGCGATTATGACGGTGATGGAAAGAAAGACCGTGTAAACCGCAGTTGCGATGCAGAAGAGCAGACAGCGGTATATACAGTGGAGTTCGGCAACGGCGATAAAATTGTTGTACCGAAAGGATGGGATACAGGGTTCCCGCATATACAGGGAGGCGACTTGGATGGAGATGGAATAAACGAAATTCTGGTTACTCTTTCATATGATACAAGCACCGATCCGTATTCATTTGGAGATATGTGGCTTTTTGATAAGGATGATTCTACGGGCGAATATAGCGAAGTCAAACTTCCTCTGGCAAATGGTCAGAACGGAGCAAAGGGTTTCAATATAGAATATGACAAACCTGAAAATGACAAGATACGTTTTTACATAAAAGATGCGGGTTACTCTAAAGAGGAAGCTGTGGGTGAAGATTACATCTCCGGGTGGTGGACAAATGAAACCACTAAAGAATTCAGGAGTGTATATTGGGCTAAGATTAGAGAAGACGGTTCTCCGACTATAAGATGTTATATAAAGCCATTTACCAGATGGTCACTTAGCCTTGCATTCAACCTAAACTATAAGAATGGAAAATATGAGATTGGCTACTTAGAAATAGATGAACCTGATGATTACGGTATTTACAGTGAGACTTCACAGGAGGATGACTCTTATGAAGGGACCATACCAGAGTATATTATTTATGTAAAAGCTCCGGATGGTTATGCTAACTTACGTACCGGACCGGGTACCGAATATGATATTATATGTCAGCTGTCCAATGATGAACAGTTGGAAGTGTACCGGGAAGATGCCACAGATAAAAAAGGAAGAAGATGGTTAAAGGTTGCATATTTAAAAGATGTTATTGATGACAAAGCAGAATGGATAACAGGATGGATTGCTGAGTCACAGGTGGAATGACGATGAGTGAATAATACAAAACTGAATACCGATATCAAGAACGACGGTTATGAATCTTAAAGGATTTGTAACCGCCGTTCTTGTTATATAAAAATGGAAGGAGAGAGAAAATGGCAAGAAGATACAACGAGATCAAGGGTCTTGCGGAGTTCGCGGCTAAGCGGATCGCCGAGAACGAACAGGAGTGGATGGCATTTCTGGATACTGCCATGAGGGTGTATAAATATACATTCAATGAGCAGATGCTCATATATGCACAGAGGCCGGATGCAACTGCCTGCGCGACGCTTGAGATCTGGAATGAAAGGATGCACTGCTGGGTAAATAAAGGTGCAAAGGGTATCGCGCTTATTGATGAGGATGGGATAAGCAGATCAGGATTAAAGTATGTCTTTGATGTATCGGATGTACATGAGGCAAGGTTC
>JAILNV010000127.1 GCA_024691125.1 Lachnospiraceae bacterium
ACAGATAGAACTGTCATCTTCTCGTGATACACAAATACTCCGATCAAAGATGCCACTACAGGTTCCACAGATGCGAGTATAGAAGCTCGACTATTCTCTAAACCTATTAGTCCGTAGGTATAGAGAAGATACGGCACAAAACAAGTTAAAACTCCCGTTCCCATACACCATAATACAGATGCAGTTGACGATGTCATTGCATATAATAATCCCTCAGGTCTCCATATTACATATGCTCCTACTGCTGCCAGGGTGCAGGAATAGAAATTAATTGTACTGGTACTATAACCACGTTGATATCCGGTTAATCTCTTTCTGGCATTTATCCGCAAGCCCGCTGCTTTCCTTATAGCCATCCATTCTCTTAAAAGCACCTGCCGAAGTATGTGCTCTAATAATCAGCATTGACTAACTAATTTTCCTTAAATTAGAATGATGCTGGTGTCAAAAGAGCCTTAACAGATTTGTTATACATAAATATAGTGAGAAAGCTATTCAAAACAATAATCATATGTTATGTGATTCTGTGCATAAAAAGTTGGATTGATTGAAATAAAAAAAGGATCTTCAACGTTTATATCCGTTGATTCTTCCAAAATAGCACTTGCTGAGGCAAAGGCGGAATCCATACAGTATTTACAGGACCTCGTAACTTTAGTTGCAATCGCGTAATGAAAGGGCTGAAGAAAGGGAATTAATTAAGTATGCAGTACAAAGATCGTGTATTATGGGACTCTTCCCATTTTGTGATGCTGGCGGATTATATTCCAGGAATCATTCAGGAAATTCGCTATTACTCGACTTACAATTTTATTGGGGACAGGATCGACGGCTATGAAGAGCCATGCGCTTTACTTACTAAAGATGCCGCCAGGGCGCTGAAGGAAGTGAGCAGCCTTCTGAATGTACAGGGATATCGTCTCAAAGTATTCGACGCTTACCGCCCAGCCAATGCTGTGCGGCATTTTGTGTTGTGGGGACTTGAGGACAATGATCTTCGCATGAAGGAATTCTTCTATCCGGACCTGGATAAAGAGGAATTATTTTCGCGCGGATATATTGCCAGCAAGTCAGGTCACAGCAGGGGAAGCACGATCGATCTGACACTTTTTGATATGAAGACCGGAAAAGAGGTGGACATGGGAAGCCCCTTTGATCTGTTCAGCGAAAGGTCTCATCCGGATTTCCGCGGGATTACAGAGAATCAGTATGAAAACCGGATGATTCTTCGCGATATGATGGTTCGGCACGGATTTGAGCCGGTCGACTGCGAGTGGTGGCATTTTACTTTGAAAAATGAGCCCTTCCCGGACACTTATTTTGAGTTCCCAGTGTCTCAGGACTCTCTGCGCAAGTAAACACAATCTCCTGTCAAAAAAATGGTCGATTCCGGTATCTGTCAGAAATCGGCCGTCTTCAGATATTGATGATTCAACAGTAAATATTTTCGGATAGACAGGAACCTCATAATCAGAAACACCATTCACTGAGCAGGAAATCCCATGTTCGTAAAGGAGTTGATATAGTCGATTCTTATAACAGACGATCAAAAACGAATTATACATCTGGAAGATTGTTTCATATAATAGCTTGGACTTTGTTGAATAGTCTGCGCTTTGTTGTGTACTAATTCCAGGAGGTGGATAGTACTTATACCCGGCTGCGGATTGATCTTTTGTTTGCAGAACTTATAAAGAAGGAGAGCAGTTAGATGTCTACATTATACTTGCATATAGGCACTCCGAAGACAGGAACAACCGCAATACAGAAATTTTTTGAGCTGAATGAAGATGTCCTGAGAAGATATGGGATTTCCTATCCGCTTATGGAGCAGAGAACTGTCGGTGACAATAGAAACGGACACTTTCTGTCGACACGTGATTATGATCCGGAACTTGACAAACGCAACTGGAGCATTGTGGAATCAGAATTAAAAAAATATGATAAAGTGCTGCTGTCTGACGAAGCGATATACAGAACCGGAGGCTATATCGAAGATTTTTGGAAGATGCTAAAAAAAGGGCAGCAAGAACAGATTCTACTCTGAAGGCAATTCTCTATGTTCGAAGACAGGATGATTTTTTCTGGTCCTACTACATTCAATCTATCCGGCAGAGGCAGAGGATACTAAGATTG
>JAILNV010000139.1 GCA_024691125.1 Lachnospiraceae bacterium
TTTGATCCAATCCCTAATCGCATTGTAGGTCGCACCCTGCTTAAATCCGTCGGTATCCATATCCTCTAGACTGAATTCCACACGGATTTTCTTCGACTTGACATCTCCCTTGGAAAGGCAGACAACCGTCTCCACATGCACGGTCGCAGGGAACTGATCGATCGCGCAGATCCTTACCGGCTTATAGCCGCAGGCGGTGAGCATCTCGAGATCTCTTACGAGCGAAGTCGGTTTGCAGGATATATAGAGTATGTTATCAACACCGTAGTTTATTATCTTCTTAAGTGCCCTGGGATTGACACCGTCGCGGGGCGGATCAAGAACTATCATATCCGGTTTGTCCTCTATTTCATCCAACACCCTGAGGACATCACCGGCTATAAATTCACAGTTATGTAAACCATTGAGTTCAGCATTTGCTTTGGCGGCTTCAACAGCCTCTTCCACTATTTCTACTCCTATAACCTTATCAGCAACAGGAGCAAGCAGTTGCGCTATCGTTCCTGTTCCGCTGTACAGATCATATACCACACCCTTTTTCTCATTTTTTTCAATATTATGTGAACCAATGCCATCCTTACCTTCCTCAATGACACGATTCCCCTCACACGAAAGCACATATTCCCTCGCAGTATCATACAGAACCTCTGCCGACAGTGAATTGGTCTGGAAGAATGAGAATGGCGATATCTTGAACTTAAGTCCCAACAGTTCCTCGTAGAAGTAATCCTTTCCATACAATATGTCCGTTTTATCGTTCATAACAGTATCCGACAGTGAGTCATTGATGGTATGAAGTATTCCCGCAATCTTACCTTTAAGGTGACCTGATCTTTCTATGGTTAACATAACTTCTTTCCAGTCATCTATCAGTGATACCTCGGTGCATATGGTAGGTGCCGGTTCCCTTGATGTTGTAACCAGATCGATCAGTATCTCACCGGTCTTAACAGCCTTTCTCACCAGGAGATGCCGCAGATAACCTTCATGCCTCATCTTATGATAATATGGAGTGTCTTTTCCACGAAAATAGCTTAATGTTTCACTTAGGATGATCCTATAGTCCTCATCAACTATCCTGCAGTCCTTAACTGTTATAACATCATAGAAGCTTCCTCTTTTATGTAAACCAAGCTCAAGCTCTCCATCCTTGCTCGAATCCCCGAATGAGAACTCCATCTTATTTCTGTATCCGTACTGTACAGGACTGCCCTTGATCTCTTCAAACACCTCATCAAGATCCGGAACCACCGGCGACAACAAAGCCCGAACCTGTCTTTCCTTAAGCTCCAGCTGTCTGTCATACGGAAGGTTCTGATATGTACATCCTCCGCACACGCCAAAGTATCGGCAGGGCGGATCGATCTCATCGGGCGATCTTTCCAGAACTTCAACAAGTCGTCCCTCACATTTTCCACCTTTTTTCTTATTAACAACAAAAGAGACCCGCTGTCCCTTTACAACATTCTTAACTGTACATACCTCATTCTGCGGTAATTCACCACCTGCCGGTACACTCTTTCCGTCTTCAGAATTGCAAACAGCTTCTACCCTTACAATCCCTTTATTCGGGAATCTCACCTCGGTAACGATGCCTGAATACATCTGTCCTTTTTTCATGTTTAACAAAGCTCCTGTAAATATTTCTACTGATCGTTCAGTTATCCTTTTTTATTCTTTTCCCTGCAGACTGCCAGGTGTACGACGCGCATTACCGGAAAAGGAACCAATATCTATCCATGATTCGTCTTGACCCCGCCTGCCGGATTATTATATCATATGATTCAAGACCAGGGCTATACATCTGCTCTGACACGTAAAAACCTGAACATACTTATATAATCGGGGAACTGCCTCTATGAATGACTTACAGACCAACAGTAAACGCAACCATTTTATCGATGCCTGCCGCGGATTCACCATGATCAGCATGATACTTTATCACAGCTGCTATGATTACTTTATCGCTTTCGGACGGAATCCCGATTTTATCAGATCAAAGGCAGCATATCTGTGGCAGCAGTCAATCTGTATCTCATTCATTCTTGTATCGGGAATTGTATGGCCTTTAGGGAAAAAACATGCCGTTAAGCGAGGTCTCATACTTATACTTCTCGGGACTGCCATTACATTTGTTACCGTTATATTTATGCCGTCAGAATCAATATATTACGGGATACTTACCTTTATGGGGATAGCTACCCTTATTACTGTGCTTTACGACAAAATATTCTATATCCGCAAAAAAACATCCGGCAGTAACGGAAACGGTAAATTCCCTGCCGGATTGGTTCACATTATTATATGTCTTATATTATTCGCGCTTACAAAGCATCTGCCGAACGGATACATCGGCTCCAGATTTCACCTGCTGATGAGATTCCCCGAAACACTGTACAGCTATCCCGCACTTGCAGTCCTCGGACTCCCACCGGCTGATTTCTTCTCCGCAGATTATTTCCCTGTGATACCGTGGATCTTTATGTATATTACAGGATATCACTTAGGAATAATTATCCTCAAAAACGAAACCTTCCAACAGATCGGAACACACAGAGTTCCTTTTCTGTCATGGCTTGGAACAAAAAGTCTGTTGGTTTACATAATTCACCAACCTGTCTGCTTCGGAATCATATGGCTCATCTGCCATAAATAGACTTATCTGTCAGTCCTCTTCGTTCTCAAAGAAATCATCATCGAAATCGTCTTCGAATTCGTCATCATAATCATCTTCGAAATCATCAAGATAATCAGGTGTAAAGTAGCAGTACAGACCATATATGATAGCCGCTATTGCCACAACCGAGACAAGGATCGTGCAGACAACAAATACAATGTTTACCTTCTTCTCCTCTTTTTCCCTCCTCTTAAGGATCTCGTTTGCCTTAACAACACCCAGGATGTCATTAGCCTTGGCCGCACCAATAGCTTCCGTTGCCTTCACCGTCTGAACAATGTCATTTAAACTGTCGAAACTCATACGCTATACTCCACCCTTTCTTTTATAAAACGTATATGCTTAAGTATTCTCTAAAGTGTCACATACAGTATATCAAATAATTTCCAACTTAGCAAATATCTTTACGTATACGGTTTTTCAACATTTATCACCGCGAAATGACTTCCCGGCAGCTCTCTAACCTTGGTCTTTATCTGATCCACTATCTCATCATCGGAAAGCTCGAGTCCATGAGGTATTACCAGATCGAATATCAGATTGGTATGTGTAACGCCCTGTACCATCCTGAAGTCATTTATCTTAAGCCTCGGATCCACGTTGGTTACGATAATCCTCGTAAAATCACGCATCCTGCCCGCCACCGAATCATCGGTACTGATAGGATCCATATGGATTACGCACACACAGTTAAGAACCTCTTTTAACTTTCGCTCAATATTATCAATAAGATCATGTGCCTCTACTATATTATCCTGATCGGACACCTCCACATGAAGCGATATCATGCTCCTTCCCGGACCGTAATTATGGATAATGAGGTCGTGCATACCGAGAACACCTCTCTGCGCAAGCACATATTTTTCTATAAGGCCTACATATTTGGGATCCGGTTTGCTTCCAAGCAGAGGATCGATCGTATCCTTAACAGAGCTCACTCCCGAATAGATGATTATAACAGCAACTATAAGTCCGCACCAGCCGTCAACCACCCTTCCGGTGAACTCATATATTACGACCGAGATCAGTACAGCAGTTGTAGCTATGACATCCGTGAAGCTGTCAACGGCAGCAGCCCTAAGTATCGGTGAATCTGTTTTCTCCCCATACTTTCTGTCATAGAGAAACATATACATCTTAACCGCTATACCCACTATAAGAACGATAAATACAGTTTTGGACGTATATATATCGATCGGTTCTATTATCCTTGCTACGGATGTTTTGCCAAGCTCCACTCCACAGACAATTATAAGTATCGATATTACCAGACCGGCTACATACTCAAATCTCCCGTGCCCGAACGGAT
Source organism: Lachnospiraceae bacterium (assembly GCA_024691125.1). GTDB lineage: Bacteria > Bacillota > Clostridia > Lachnospirales > Lachnospiraceae > UBA2868. Next base: position 3,987 of record JAILNV010000139.1, read on the forward strand.
GCTCGGGATCCGGCTTCCTTCCGGCCAGCTTGAATCCGATGATATTTACAAGCGATGAACCCGCATCCGTCAGATTATTTACCGCATCCGTCGTTATCGCTATCGATCCTGACAGTATTCCCGCAAACACCTTAAAACAGCACAATACTATGTTAAGCAGGATAGACACCCATCCGCACACAACACCGTATCCGCGTCTTACCTTATCATCCTTTATATTATTGTAATCGTTTACCAGTATTCTTATTAGAATTCCTACCATACCGTAAATCCTGCCATATCATAATTTCTACTATATTATTACTTTTTTTATGGCTAATAGAATTTCAAACACCGATCCCGTCTTTCCGGCAATCTTACAGTGAACGAAATTATTTATTTTCTTTACTAAAGGTTATATCATCCCCGGGAATGTCTCCTTCTTCAGTATCCTCTTCACCGGTCAGTCTGTCAATAACATCATAAATCTCATCCCTGCCCTGTTTGCTTAATGCCGAAAAAGGAATCACCTGTGTACCCGGTCTGACACGCAGCTTATTCTTAATTATCTTA
>JAILNV010000151.1 GCA_024691125.1 Lachnospiraceae bacterium
GCTATAACTGTCGGTGCTCCGTAGAAGCCGTCCTTCATTGTCGGATCATCTATAACGCTTGGCTGATCCTTTGAAACATAAGAGCCTACAAGGTTTCCTCTGTTGAACTTCGCAAGATTCATGATCCCAAGCTTTCTTGTAAGATTCTTATTATGTAGCGCAACCATCATGCTTCGCTGCCCGCCGCCTGCATTAGGTGCATAGTTTCCCGCTTCCAGGATCTTCTCAAGTTTCTCACGACTGATCTGTTCATCCGTATATTTTCTGATTGAATGTCTGCTCTTAATGATATCCATCAACATTATAACACCTCCCCTGTGATCTCGTTCCTTGTTTTCCAGCACTGTGGATCCGCAGCATAAAAATCTCCGTTAGTTCCTTTTGCAACTGCAGGACATCCCCTGCACCAGGGCTTTAGTTCACACTTGGAGCATTTGCTGAATTTCTCATACTCTCTGTAACTTTCCATCTGACAAACCCACACATCCGCCAGTCTGTCCTCAAATACGTTCCCCACTTTGCTCTCTGCCACTCTTCGGCAGGCATAGATGTCACCATTAGGTAGAATAGTGATATGGCAGTTGCCACAGTTACATCCGCCATAGATCATTCCCTCTTTTGCGTTCTCTGGAAGCTTAAATTCACCGATTTCATATTCATAAAGCATCCAAAGGTGATCCTTCTTGTTGAAATAAGTCTCACATCCTTCCTCTTCATATTCCTTAAATTTCTTGTCACAAACAGCCAGAAGATTTCTGTATTCCTGTGCAGTCATGGATGCATCTATGCCCCCGATCTCTGATCGGGGGAGCCCGTCGCGGCTTTGAGCGACTTCAGAGGAACTCGACAGAGTTCCTTCCTTATGATCTCCGCCGCTCGGTACATATCTGGAAAAGGCAAATATATTTACTCCGGCCTTTACCACTTCATCAATAATTCCCGGAACCTCCATGCGGTTTGTTTTTGAAACCGTAGTCATGATTACACTGCGGATCCCTGCTTTATTTATGCAGGCGATCTTTTCAAGCGTACAGTCAAAGGAACCCGGTTTTCTGAACCAGTCATGTGTCTCACGGAGCCCGTCAAGGGAAAGCTGGTACTTCTCGCATCCATAACCTTTTAGCTCCATGCAGACCTGATCGTTTAGGTGGAAAGGGTTTCCAAGGATCGTAAACTTGATCTCATGTTCTTTCAGGAGTCCAAGCAGCCTCCAGAAATCCGGATGAAGGATTGGATCTCCGCCCGTTATATAAAAATACGGAGTTCGTCCATACATCGCACAGAAATCAAGGCAGTTGTAAAAGGTATCCTCCATCTGTTTCCAGTTCATGGACTGCAGGCAGGTGGGAGGCCCAGCTGAATAGATGTAACAATGCTTGCATCTCTGGTCGCATTCATCTGTTATATGCCATTGAAACGAAAAGTATGGCTTCATATCCGTTTCCCTCCATATCATAAACAGCACGTATGCTGATAATCTTCAAAATGATCCCCCGGCTTTTAAGTGGCTGTGGGATCAAAAGGGTATGTCATTCTTATTTATCCCCGGCTCCTCGTCGTCGCATACTTCACATCATTCGCTTCCTCGTAAACTCGAAAGCTCATTCGTTACGTTGCTCCTCCTCTCCCCACGAGGCAAGCCTCGCGGGGACCCCGATTATGCTCCGCAAGCTGCCGGTTTCTCTTCCGGCTTATCTGCCGCGCCGCATGCTGCAGGTGTTTCAGCAGGCTTATCCCCTGCTCCGCATGCTGCGGGCTTCTCAGATGCACCACAAGCTGCCGGTTTGTCGGATGCGCCGCAAGCACTCCCTGCCGTGTTCGCGTTCCATCCTGCAATATTTGATAATGCCATAATATTTACCTCCGTTAAGTTGATTTCAGCAGGCCCTATTGCCTTCCTGTTGTCATTATTATCGCAGAGGGCAAAAAACATTGTAAGTACGCACTTTTTTATTAGATAGTTACCTTTTTGTAACCTATTGACTGTCAGACGTTATAACAGTAGAATTTATATATAACATTCAAATTTAAAGTTTTGAGAAAAATGAGGTGTTATTAATGAAAACTAAAGATGAATTACCTGATTGCCCGGTAGCCACAACTGTCAACCTGATCGGCAGCAAATGGAAACTGCTTATTATGAGAAATCTCCTTGTCCGCCCCTGGCGTTTTAACGAATTACAGAAATCCCTTGATGGAATCAGTCAGAAAGTTCTTACAGACAGTTTGCGATCAATGGAGGCAGACGGCATCATTACCCGTACTGTATATCCGGAAGTTCCTCCGCGTGTCGAATATGCATTAAGCGAGCTAGGTGAGTCCATGCGACCAATCATAAAGTCTATGGAAGCCTGGGGAAATGATTATAAACAGGGACTTCATGAATAACCCAAAATGGCGGTCTTAAGTTATCTCATTTCCGCCATTTATTTTTTTCTTCCGACTTTATTGAATATCCTTTCGGAACAAACTCCTCATATATCTCATCACTCTTGTGATATTACTTCCTTGTCTACAACAAAGTTCAAAAAGGAAGGAGCGCAGGCTGCGTTTTTATCCGCTGTAACGTCCGGCTTTTCCGCCGGGGATACAAAACTTTTTCAATCGTTTGTTGACCGTATGAATGAAAATGTTCTTGCCTCTCTGCATGAACTAAGAAAGGAGGCAGCTTCCAAATGACAGATAACAAAGAGTTTCTCGGCACCGAACCGATTAAAAAACTGCTCTTTAAACTGGCTGTTCCAACAGTCGTAGCCTCTCCGTCATCCTCTGCTAAAGCAGCTTCAAGATAACATTGGTAAGCCTTCTCGATCTTCCCGCAGTCTTCGTGCTTTTTTGCAATCTCGCACAGTTCACTGTTATTCATAGGCTGTACTCCTTAGAAATCCATCAGATAAATGCTGATATTTATCTGTCTAAACGAACCCTTCGGTTCGTAGTTTTTGACCTTAGCTGTCAAATACTTGCCCGCATCCATAAGCCTTGCAAAAACTATATTATCTTTCTCCGGAATGTATCCGAGCTTGCGCTTCTGTTCATCAAGAACCAGGATAGCATTCTCATCAAAGCGGTTCTCAGGCTCACGCTTGAGAATCAGCTTAGCCCCTTCCTTTACATCATCAAATACGGATTCGTCCTTGATGTGCGTCGTTCCCGCCACATAAGAATCGAACAGCAGGATCTCATGGCTCAGTGGCTTGATCAGATCCCCAAGGGGATTGCCGCTTACCAGCGACACCATATTCTTTTTCCCGATTGTCAGTTCATTTGCCATACCAGCGTAACGCCTCCCTCGCGAAGCATTTCATCCAATGCCTTGGTCAAGCTCTCCAGGTATTGCTCATAATCATCATGCTCTGCCTGAAGCTGCTCCTTATAAGACTGTTTCTTTTCCTCGTCACAGAGGATTTCCCCATAGATATACGGCTCTGTGGTAAGGATCTCGTTAATCTGGTTCTCCACACGTTCGATCCGGGTCTCAATATCATCAAGATTCAGTTCAAAGCTGTCATCTCCCATCTCTTCCATCGCCCTGCGTACAAGAACCTCAAGATCATCCAGCTCGTCAACATCGCTTTTCTGATATGCTTCAGCAATCCTTGTCCAGAGTTCCATGAGATTCTTATTCTCCGCAGTCTTTTTGTTGATATCCGGATGAAGGATCTTGGTCAGTCTTCGATATATTTTCTTTGCACGGGAGAGTCTGTACTCACTTATCGTGCCTGCCTTCTTTGCTCTCTCAGTATCGTCAAGCATCTCCTTGAGCTGCGTATAATATAAGGTCATCTCCTGATCTATCTCAGCCTGCATACGGGTAGTGTCTATGACAAGGCCCCTGTTCATTCTCCTACGGCAATAGCTTATGGTCTTTTTCTTCTTAATGCACTCAACCTTTAGTTCAAAGTTCGCAGTGATAAGATCACCGAATTCCTGTGTATAGGCTGTCATATATGAACCGGACTCTCTGAACAGCTGATCCCTTCTAAGAAGAAGCTCCTCATATTCCTTGCTCCTTGCCTTGCTGTTTTCCATCACCATTAAAGAATTATCTGCTTTGCTCATCCCACTACCTCCACATCGTAGAATTCATCGTAAATCGTTGTAAGTTTGTCACTTCCCAATTCTGCCTTTTGACAGAGATCCTCGAAGCTCCGGTACCACTTCCCGTTATAACCTATGGCCTTCTCTCCGTCTTCCTCTATGACCTCAAGGGCAACCTTCTTCCCGTTATGCTTTGCGGTGTACTTGCCGGGCTTATCTGTCAGATAAAATAGGTCATAGAAATCTGCTTCTTCTGTGTCAAAGGGCTGTAATTCATAAAGAAAACGGATTATTCTGCCCATAACTTCTATGTGTCCCCAGAAGGTTTCCACCGAAAGGCGTTCTGCCATAAACCTCTTGGCTTTTTTCAAAAGATCTATCGCCTCATCCTTCTTCCCTTGCTCTGCTCTTATTCCAGCAAGTCTAAGTGAAATCTCCGGGAACGGATCATTTAAGTATCTCGGATTTTTAACCTTTTCGTAGGCTTCCTCGATCATCTCACGATACTTATCTTCATCCTTCTCTACCGAGTATCCGAACCTATACATATCAGCCAACTTATATTTGCACCAAAGATTGCCATTCGTTCCGTCTCCCTCTGCTCCCTTGGAGAAGTAATAGAAAGCCTTATCATAATCCTTCTCACCATGCTGTCCGTAATACCACATATATCCCAGTTCTTCCATCGCCGGCAGATATCCGTACTCTGCAGCCATCTCCAGGTACTTGATCTCCAGATCAAAACGCTTCTTTGAACAGTAATACCATCCCAGTTCACACATATACTTAGGATTCTTGGTCTCCTCTATGAGATACCCCAATGCTTCAGTAAACTTAAACTCATCATCCGGAGTAGGATTCTGTATATCGTAATATTCCTGTAATGACTTCAATGCATCTCCATTATTCATTCCAAACCTCCTCAAAGTACCGATTTAGTGCTGTTCTCTTCTTCTGCCCCTTCTGGTAAAAAGATATCAATTTGAGTGTCCCATAAACTCGCCTCAATAAAAATAGCCGGTAACCCACATTTTCACAGCTACCGACTATCCTATCCTTTTTCATCTTATCTTCCTACATATATTGTTCAGCCCAGGCTTTAAGTTCTTCTGCGGAAGTTTTTGCCTTAAAACGCTGTCCTACTTCCACCCTGGCTCCCTTAGCCAGTTCACCAATGTTACTGCCGGAATCACCTATCCCGCTCGAACCTGACGTTGCAAAGGGAACAATGGTCTTACCTGCAAAATCATAACTTTCAGCAAATGTATCAATGATCGATGGTTCACGATACCACCAAACCGGGAAACCGACAAAAACCACATCATACTGTGCCATATCATCAACTTTGGATGCTATCGCAGGCCTACAGGATCGGTCCTTCATCTCAACGGAACTCCTGCTCTTTGGATTCATCCACATAAGATCCGGCTTGCTATATGGTTTTTCAGGAACTATCTCAAACAGATCTGCTCCTATCGCATCTGCCAAATTCGCTGCCAGCTTCTTCGTCACTCCGCTTGCCGAAAAATATGCTACCAATACTTTGCTCATATGCATACCTCCTGAATTTACCGAAATATCGACAATCCTGCCGGAAGCCCTATTCCATTACATCAGAATTTTGGGCATCTGTACTTCGTCATGTCATAGTTTTTCTGCTTTCATATATTTAGCAAGAACCAAAATACTTATAAAGCGCTTTATCCGCACTGTCTATCAGTTTCTTTATATCATCATCCGTCAGGTTCTTTATTATATCCCTGTCGAGCTGTATGATCCCAATATTCTTTGAATGATGCATGAAGCCCATATCTTCAAATCTCTTAAAGGGCATAGAAAGGATCAGGTTCTCAACATCCTTATCCGAGTATTTCCCTTTTGTAAAGATACACGGCTTAAGTTCCGGCATAAGTCCTGACCGTTTTCTGTTTTCATAGAACTCCTTAAAGCCTCCGACTACATCCTCCAGCCTTGCCTTCCCATCTTCATCTGCAAAATCAAGAAAAGTTTTTATAAATACAGGTTTATAGGAATAGCTCATCTGCATCTTCTCTGCCATTTCCATGAATTTGGTTTTCCTGTTTGCTGCCGTTATCTGCTCCCAGCCAAACTGTTTACAGTATTCGGGAACCCTGTCCGGAAGAAAATAGTTGAAATACCTTTTCTCTCCTATCGGTACCTTCAGATCCGGTACTATCTTATCTTCCCTGACATACCTATCAATAGTTTCACTCTGTGCACTTACCCGTCTTGTAAGCTCTAGCTGGGATATCATTCCCTTTGCCTGTTCCTGCCAGTTAAAGAGATCCACAGGTTCATAATCAACAGCATGTATGGGATAATCCACCAATACTTCCGGTTTATCCCCTTTGGCAAAAAGTTCATTCTCCCATTTGATATTCTTCTTCTTTCCAAGGACCAGACCGCCGGGATAGTATTTGTCAATATTAAACAGTCTGTGCATCGAATATGGACAGTTAAATGCATTGGCATTATCGACAAAATCAAATACCATCAGCTGTTCCTTACCCTCGCATGTACGCATACCTCTTCCAAGTTGCTGCATATATATGGTCTTTGACATGGTCGGACGGGCCATGAATAATACTTCCGTATGCGGACTGTCCCATCCTTCATTCAGCAAATCACAGGCACAGAGCACCTTAAGCTTTCCACTCTCGTAATCCTCAAGGATACTCTTTCTTTCATACTTAGCCGTACTTCCGGAAACACTTCGTGCTTCAACACCGTTTTCTCTGAATAAAGACGCTACTTCTTCAGCATGTTTGACCGATATACAGAACACCACTGTGGATCTGTCTTTTATATATTCAAGATAGGTATCCACAATAAGCCTATCTCTTCCGGGAACCCTTATCTTTGCTTCCAGATCCTGTGAGTTATACTTAAAACCGTTTATCCTGACATCCCTCAGATCGATATTGGTTTTTATCCTTATACATCTTGCAGGCACAAGGACTCCGCGTTCAACAGCCTCCCGTATATCGAGCTTATGTGCAACCTTTTTGAATGTGTCAAGAAGGTCTTCTCCATCCGCCCTCTCCGGTGTTGCCGTCAGTCCAAGTGTAAAGCTTGACTTAAAATATGCCAGAAGCCTCTGATATGTATCGGCAGAAGCATGATGGCATTCATCTATTATGATATAGTCAAAATCATACGGTTCAAAATCGTCGAGATTTCTTACTACGCTCTGTATGCTTCCGCACACAACCTTTGTATCTTTATCACGTTTGTCATCCACATATTTCCCGCAGCTGGCTTCGGGCCACAGTTTTGTAAAATTCTCAAATCCCTGCTCTACAAGTTCCTTGGTATGAGCAAGAAACAGCGTCCGCTTCCCAACAGATTTTGCATCCAGTACACCTATTGCTGACTTACCGGATCCGGTTGCCCCCTGTACAAGCGCAATGCTTTCACCATCAACCCGCATCCGGTTAAGGTTTGCCAGTGCATCCTCCTGATGCTGCCTTAATTGAATTACCTTTCCTGTCTGCGACGGCATGTTCTCATCAAACAGGAAAAGGATAGGTGTCGTTCCTAAGAACGTGATCAATTCTGACTTTACTCTTTCCGGAGTCTTTTCTATCTGATCATCCGTCCAACGATATACCTTCCATCCATCGTAGATCATACTGTTCTGTTTAAGAAGATCGTCAATATACTTGTCCGTTGAAATCTTCGATGGATCATGCCAGGTTCTTCCGTCAACTTCAAAAGCAATTTTTCCCAGGTTACTCTTTATTGCAAAATCTATACTCCTGTTCTTTCCGTAAATATCACAAAATGGGAATTGCAAATAGACGTATTGTCCCTTTTCAGGTCCGAATACGTCGCAAAACAGCTGTATGAACTTTTCCTCTGCACCGGAATTACCGGCATTTACCGAAAGGGAGTTCATGATTTCTCCTTGAAAGTTTTATCCCTCTTCCTCTGTTCTTGGGGTCAGGTACCAGTTCTTTAAATCAGTATACCACACCTCAATGAACTATCGTCACTGATTTAAGCCTCCCTGGCTTCCGCCCTAGGTATTTCTATTCCATCCTCAGCCGCCCATTCCTCACATTTCTCTATGAAGGCCCGGAGAATATCTATTCCAAGAGGATAAAATTTTCCAAATGGATTTATGATCACTCCATTTACGCTTTCATAATTTAGCCCAAAATTCAGCAGATCATAAGTGTACGCCGGCATTATGATGTTTGCAGTATCACCCTTTTAAGAAATCCCTATTGTCCACATCATCGCACGAGAAGATATTTCATCCAACTCCGAAAGCTGTTCTAATATGAAATCCAGATAATCCTTGCTTGATGCCATATTTTTCTCTGAATAAAATATTTTTAAACTCAAAAAACAAACTGCACTACAACTCCCGCCAGCGCACAGACAACCAGTGCAAGGCCTTCTCCGATAAAGAACCCCTTTATATGAAACCAATAGTTGTGATACTCTGCAACCATATCTTCTGTTCCTTTGAAAACAAAATACGGATCATGGCAGAACCATATAATGTCTAGTACGATCGCATCATACAGATTCACAATCGTCCACAGAAGGAATCCCCACCCAAAAGCCTGAAGGAATGTTGTATATCCATTGATAAATCGCAGGATCAAGCTGATCACAATAACAAACAGGATGCATGCACCGATCTTCGCTACTGCTTTATTCTTCTCAGTAGGGATCTGATCCTTATATTCATCCAGCGACTTTACTCGTTCTTGGATTTTTGGTGGATAGTTGTACAAAGTCTGGATAGGTTTCCTCGACATAATATAAACCATCAGTGTAAATACCAGACAAAGAACCACACTCTCGATCACAAATACCATCATTTTTTATACCTGCTCCGCACTAAACTTCATAAACTCAGTAGTCTCAACATATTCTGCCTTGAGCTCACCAAGCTTGGCAAAGTGATCGCTGTTCTTATGGAACTCGATAGCTTCCGCATCACACCATACTTCCGTCAAAAAAAGCTCATCTTCTGCAACACCGAAGGAATATTCATACCGGATGCAGCCTTCCTCAGCCCGGCTCAGCTCATCTATATGGTTCTCTCTTATCGCCTCATAATAGCGTTCTCTGCATCCCTGCTTACACTTGTATCTGACTAATAAAACGAACATATACCTTACTCCTTCCCGTTTGCGATAACCACGTTGATCGGCTCAATCTCGATCTTCTCCCAAACACTTTCAACAACATAAGGTTCGTTAGCGATATAATCATCAAGTTCCTTACGGCTCTCGAAATCCATGATAAGGGCAGATCCTTTCATCTTCCCCTCATCATCAAGCAAACCTCCGGCAGTGATGATATGCTTGCTCAGTTTCTTCATTCCTTCCAGATGACGCGGACGTACTTCCATACGTTTATCCAGTTTTCCTACGCCATCATATGCTCTGATCAGAAATTGCATGATTCCGTCTCCCTTCTGCTATATATTCACTTTAATGATAAAGTCCAACCATTATCTGCATGATAGATCATCTGATGTGTCATGCCACCGTCTATGCAAATATTTTCCCCGTTTATGAATCCTGCTTTGTCGGAACACAGATATAAAACCGCATTGGCTATATCCAAAGGATTCCCGACCCTTCCTGATGGCTGCTGAAATGCATCCGGTCCTTCATAAACCGTATAATCCGTATCGATCCATCCCGGTGAGACAGAATTAACCCTCACTTTCCCGGAAAGGCTCATCATGAGCGCATGGGTTAGAGCTGATATCCCGCCCTTAGCTGCAGTATAACTCTCGGTCTGCGCCTGGCTCATCCGGTCTCTGGAGGATGAGATATTAACAATGGCTCCTCCTTCAGTAAAATGCGGCATAAACAGCTTTGTAAGATAGAACGGTGCTGTCACACCAACTGCAAGAGCGTACTGAAACTCTTCATAGCTGCAATCATCGATTCCCTTCATCAATGGAAGTGCATTGTTGATCAGCATCTACTCAACAATGCATCTACCAATACAGCCATATGTCCATCAGCAACAGAATCTGCGATCCAGCTACCTTCGCTGAAATGATCTCTTCTGAAATGCCATGCTATAACCGCAAGGATCTGTTTCTCAGTGAGTGTATCCAGCGTCTCCCACAATTTCCTTAAGTGCTTCCTCACCTATCGCAAGGATCTTGTCATCCAATACAGCAAAGATGATCTTGATATCATAATCAGGATAATTCTGAATAAAGTCATTGCATGCCCGGATAGCTTTTCTCCAGGCTTTATCCACCGGATAGCCAAATATTCCTGCAGATATCAACGGAAAGCCTATGGAATGCAGACCATTCTCTTTTGCAAGCAACAACGACTGCTTATATGCACTATACAAAAGCTTCGGTTCATTATGCTCTCCGCCTGACCATCTCGGCCCCACTGCATGGATCACATATTTTGCCGGAAGCTTGAATCCGGGAGTGATAACCGCTGAACCTTCATCACAGTGACCAATCTTCTGGCATGCTGCCGTCATTTCCTTGGACCCGGCATCATGAAAAATATAGCCACATACTCCGCCACCTTCCCAAAGACCGGTATTAGCCGCATTAACAACAGCATCTGTATCAAGTTTAGTGATTCCTATCTTTCTGATCTCAATTGAGCTCATCTGTCTTCACCTCATGTGTAAGTGCCTTTTATAAACATGATTGATATCTTATTTCAATAGATCTTCATTCAGAAGGAATTGCTCTATACCTACATAAGTGATACCGTTCTCATCCTGCCACGGTTTAAGATAATCCCTCACAACAACGATCTTT
>JAILNV010000158.1 GCA_024691125.1 Lachnospiraceae bacterium
CAAAAGCCGTAACCACAGCCTCATAGTCATATACCGCCAGCTCTGCTCCTGCCGATGGGGTCGGCGCACGAAGATCCGCAACATAATCCGCGATTGTTGTATCCGTTTCATGCCCCACCGCCGAAATAATGGGCACCTCACAGTCAAAGATCGCGCGGGCCACTGCCTCTTCATTGAACGCCCACAGATCCTCTATGGAACCTCCGCCTCTTCCGACTATCATAACATCCACGCCTGCCATCTCCAATGCATGGATACCGTTGACTATGCTCTGCACCGCACCGTCTCCCTGGACCTTGGCCGGATAGAGGATGATGTTCACATGCGGATTACGCCTCCTGGTAATGTTTATTATATCCCGGATCGCAGCTCCTGTGGGAGCAGTCACAACTCCGAGTGTATTAATATATGCCGGAATGGGATTCTTGTACCGGGCGTCAAACATGCCCATTTCTTCAAGCTCTTTTTTCAGCTGCTCGAAGCGTTCATACAGCTGACCTTCACCGTCGAGGACTATTTCACGGGCGTACATCTGATACTTTCCGTCACGTTCGTATACATCTATGCTTCCAAATGTTATTATCTGCTGTCCCTCACGGAGGCTGAACCTAAGTCCTCCCCTGTTCCCCGCAAACATTACACATGCAAGCGTGCCTGCCTTATCCTTCATGGTGAAATAAATGTGACCGGAGGAGTGGTATTTCACATTGGATACCTCTCCTCTGACATAAACCGAGCGCAACATGTAATCCTGCGCAAACATGTTCTTGATATATGAATTGATCTGTCCTACCGAATAGGCGTTTTTAGTCTTATTTGCTGGCATTATCCTTCGCTACCCCGGCCAGTATACCGTTTACAAAGGAGGCCGACTCATCCTGGCCGTATTTCTTGGCAAGCTCTACTGCCTCATCTATCGCAACGCCCACCGGAATATCGTCATCATATCTTATCTCATAGACTGCCAGACGCAGGATCGCAAGATCCACCTTGCCCATACGCTTCGTATCCCAGCCTCTGGAATACTTATTTATAATAACATCCAGCTCATCGATCAGCGATGCTATGCGTTCATACTTAGCCTTAATATAGGCCTCTTCATCTTCCTTAAAAAGGCACAGCCTGTCGTCATCCTCCGGTGTGTCACTGTCCGTGTCTTCCTTGTAAGTGTCTTCGAAATATATCTTTAGCTGACCCGGCATTTCATCCGCGCTGTTGAACTCACGTCGGAATACAAGCTTGAAAATATGTTCCCTTATCTCGCTTCTGGTCATTAGGCCTCTTCCTCACTTAAATCTATCCCGACAATCCTTATTGCCACATTGGAAACCGTCAGGCCTGTCATGTTCTCGATCGCAGTCTTGACCCTCTCCTGTACCTGCTTGCTGGTGATGGGAATGTTATATCCGTATTTCATTACAAGCGCAAGGTCTACGGTAACCATATTTCCGTCTATCACAACCCTGACTCCCTTGGAACGGTTATGTATTCCCAGCCTGCTCATAAGCTCCTTGGTCATATTGCCCACAGTAGCGGCAACACCTTCTATTTCCGTAGCAGCTATTCCTGCTATATTACCGACCACATCATCCGCAATACGTACCTCTCCGTATGAATCAACATCCTTAGATCTTAAGCTTTCCGTATCCATATATATCCGTCCCTTCCCGACATTTCCTGTTCTTATCTGTTTATTATCCCGTTCTCCGGGACTCTGTTCACTGTCCCGTATATCCCGGCTGTTCCATGTCAGCCCACCGGAGCATCTTTCGTTCCGGCTCATCCGGCCGCTGTTTACAGTATATCAAATCCTGTCTAAAAAGAAAAGCAGAACTCACAGATAGAAGATCAACTCATTGAAGCCGTCCAGCGTCACGTAATTGACATTCTTAGAACCTCTCAGGTAATCAAACACCCTGCTTTCCCCTGTAAGATAATTCTTCATATCCGAATAAACCGCCGGATCCGAGCATTTGATCGTTGCGATCGAGTCGCCTCTGTCATACGCCTTGTCAAATACCTCGCGCAGCCTGCTGTCATCTACCGACTCAAAATAATTCCCTTCCCTTATATAATAATAATCCTTCCTCGCAGTACATTCCGGAACAGGGAAATAATTCTCAAGCTTGTGTGTCGGTCCTATATCCTTGGTCGTAACACACAGATACTCGTAGCTCACCTCCGGAAGCTCCGGAAGGGAAGCCATCCATCTGTCAGCCTTAACATCATAGGAGCTGTCCCCCCATGTAACATCCACATAGTAGTAATCTCCGTCCGATTTCACCAGGTTCCATGCATGATTCTCATTATTGTTCGTAACTCCGCGAACCACTATGCAGAACAGCCCGAGCTTATTCATCATATACTGCATTGCGCAAGCATAGCCCTGGCATACGCTCCTGCCGTTCTCGAATACACTCAGGAAGTTCTGACCGTTCTCGGCCTCGAGATCGTATTCGGTATTCCTGATTATATATTCATACAGATATTTTATCTTCTCATAATCATCCGTTCCCTGAGGTGCCTGCGCCAGACATCTGTCAACATATTCATCTGCCTTCTTCTTATGGATCTGCGAATCCTCCTTCGTCATCGTGAACAGCCCTGTCAGATACAGCTTCTCTATGATCCCTCCCCGTTCGTATCTTATAAGATTGTATCCTCTTATATAGAAGAGCTCGGGATTGTCCGCAAGGACGCAGGAGAATACATTATCGATAACCTTCGGATCCTTTGTAGGCATGGGCGTCTTGCCCTCGAAGGTACTCAGAGAGCTGTATATAAGCTTATATATCTTCTTCTCATCATCCTTAAGCGTATGATATGCGTAATAACGCTCAGCCTTAAGCATTTCATCAAGCGTTATGTCCGATATCGCATCTGTTGATTTCTGCTGCTCTCCGTATTCATCTACCGTGTCAACAGGTTCCGGGCTCTCCCCATCGTCGATCACGATAACCTGTTCTTCTACCTCAGGTTCTATGTCCACCTTTGGCAGAGGTGTTACGTCAATGACTTTCTCATCCGTATTCCCCAGGTTCGTCGCCACGGGCTCATAATCATCCTCGAGTCCGCCGTCCATCAGAATACTGACTGTCTCCTCGATCTGTTCAGCCAGACGGCAGCCGGTAAGTGATCCCGCAAGCAGGCAGATGCACATTATAAATGCAATAAGCTTAAGCTTCATGTTATTTAATTCCTTCCGAACTCGGTAAGCTTAAGGCCTTCGTTTCTCTCAAGCACCATTCCGACGCTCCAGCTGTTTACGAATAGCAGAAGCGGATTACCCTTAAGATCCTGGATCCTCTTCATATCAGATGTTCCTGTAATCTTCATAACATCGACTTCATCCTTGTTCTCTATCCATCTTATATATTCATACGGAAGATTCTCAAGCTTGATGTCTACATTGTATTCATTCTCCAGCCTGTACTTAAGCACCTCGAACTGAAGGACGCCGACTACTCCGACTATTATTTCCTCCATACCGGAACCAATATCCTGGAATATCTGGATTGCTCCCTCCTGGGCTATCTGATTGATACCCTTGACGAACTGCTTCCTCTTCATGGTATCCATCTGTCTCACCCTCGCGAAATGCTCCGGAGCGAAGGTGGGTATGCCTTCATATTCGAAGCTTTTATCCGGCATACAGATCGTGTCTCCGATAGAAAACACGCCCGGATCGAACACTCCAATGATATCACCTGCATATGCCTCGTCAACAACGTGCCTTGAATCCGCCATCATCTGCTGCGGCTGTGAAAGACGCATTACCCTGCCGCCCTGCACGTGCTTTACCTCCATGCCCGCATCGAACCTTCCCGAGCAGATGCGCATGAAGGCTATCCTGTCTCTGTGAGCCTTATTCATGTTGGCCTGTATCTTGAACACGAACGCCGAAAAATCATTCTCACACGGCTCGATCATTCCGATATCAGCCTTCCTTGCAAGCGGCGTGGTCGTCATTTCAAGGAAGTATTTAAGGAACATCTCTACTCCGAAATTGGTAAGCGCCGAGCCGAAGAACACGGGGGATAATTTCCCATGTTGAACCTCGGCAAGATCGAATTCGGCGCTGGCTCCGTCGATAAGCTCTATCTCTTCAAGCAGGGTGTCATTGGCCTCATCCCCCAGATACGCTCTGAGCCTTTCCTCATCCTCAATGGGATATACCTCCGTATGGCCTTCCTTCGTACCCTTCTCGGTATCCGAGAAGCTCATGACCGCCTTTTTATTCCTGTCATAAACGCCCTTGAACCTCTTACCCGAACCTATGGGCCAGTTAATGGGGCAGGTAGCCACGCCCAGCTCCTTCTCTATCTCATCGAGCAGCTCGAAGGTATCATTGGCGTCCCTGTCCATCTTATTTATAAATGTGAAGATGGGAATGCCTCTCATGGCGCACACCTTAAAGAGCTTCCTCGTCTGTGCCTCCACTCCCTTGCTCGCATCTATTACCATGACCGCCGAATCGGCCGCCATCAGTGTTCTGTACGTATCCTCCGAGAAGTCCTGATGTCCGGGCGTATCCAGAATGTTTATACAGAAGCCGTCGTATTCGAACTGAAGCACTGATGATGTAACGGATATACCTCTCTCCTTCTCTATCTCCATCCAGTCTGATACCGCATGTCTTGCCGTTGCCTTACCCTTTACGGAACCTGCGAGATTGATCGCGCCGCCGTAGAGGAGGAACTTCTCCGTAAGTGTTGTCTTACCCGCATCCGGGTGTGATATAATGGCGAAGGTACGCCTTTTGTTAATTTCTTTTTCGTACATTTTCTCTTCCTGACTTTATATTTCTGAACAGTTACTTATGGCAACGCCTAAGATATTATATATCGAACATATTTTCGCGTCAACCGGTTTTCTGTTATCTTCAGCAAAACAGCTTAAAATCGTTCATTCAATTAAACAGTGGCTTACCGGCCGTATTTTTCATATCTGCGTTAACCGAAAGATACCTCATAACCGTAGCCGCGATATCCGCGAAGGTATCACGGGTACCGAGATTACCGGACTTCACATTCTTTCCATAGATCAGTAACGGAACGCATTCACGCGTATGATCCGTCGTCTTTGTAAACGCAGGGTCGCAGCCATGATCCGCAGTGATCATCAGTATGTCATCATCCCTCATCTTAGAGAATATCTCAGGCAGTTTGCCATCGAAATAAGCAACCGCGCGCGCATATCCGTCGATATCCCTGCGATGGCCGTACAGCATGTCGTAGTCCACCAGATTGACGAACATAAGCCCTTCCCAGTCCTTATCCATGTAATCTATGGTCTTCTCTATCCCATCCGGATTACCGGTCGTATATGTATGCTCCGTGATTCCGGCACCCGCAAAGATATCATATATCTTGCCGATCGCTATCACATCCTTTCCTGCATCCCTGATATGATCAAG
>JAILNV010000176.1 GCA_024691125.1 Lachnospiraceae bacterium
TCCGGTTTACTGGAAAAAGATGATGATTACATCATAGCAGGATTTTATGACAATATTAATCAGGGGAATGGCTGCATAATTATTAAAGGAACAGGCGATTATGCAGGGATAAAGAAATTCAGGTTCAAAATAGTATCAAGAAAGTACCCTTATTGAATCAAACAGATTGTGTAACTGATGCATAAGTAAAAAAGCCTGAAATAAAATAGGGATGCAAAAAACTACAGTTTGTGGTATTATATCAATAACTGTAGTTTTTTGTTGGTGGGGGTCAGAGGGGAATAACCGAACGAATGGATATTAATTTACATACAGGAACAGACAGGAAGATGGTTGATGACAGATATGGGGATCTTATGAATAAAAAGAAGGTCCTCACAATTGGCCTTATTATAAAGGATGTTTTTAATGACTATTTTAAAGAGATAATACACGGTGTTGCTCATACTCTGCATGAACGTGATGCGAGGCTTGTGGTTGTTGCGGGAAGACAGGATGATGGTTATGAGGCTGAAGACAAACAGCACCTTTATAAGATAGTTTATAATTCTATATTCAAAGCAGAAGAGAGCTGCGGCTTCGATGGCGTCATAGTTGCACTTCCCAATATTAAAGGCATAAAGTATGAGGAATATTCCGATATACCCAGAGTATTCATTGATTCCGATGCAGAAGATGAGACTACGGTTAACTATGACGACAGAATAGGTATGCAGGAAGCGTTGGATTACCTTATTGATAAAAAGGGCGTAAAGGAAATCTGCATGCTTGGTGGCAGGGAGGATAATCCCAATGCTGTTAAGAGAAAAGAAATCTTCATAGAATATCTTCGTAATAAGGGGCTGCACTACAATGAAGACAAGTACGAAAAGACAGATATGTCTATTAACTGTGTAGCTGCCGCGGAGAAGCTTCTGGACAGGAACCGTGAAGTTCAGGCAATATGCTGTGTTAATGATATGGTTGCCGAGGGCCTGTATGAGGCAATGAGAAGACGCCAGCTGGTTCCGGGACAGGATATTTACGTGTTTGGATTCGATAACAGTCAGACAGCGACCGATCTGATACCACCTCTAGCTTCTATAGGTTCCGACTCCACAGGAATAGGTCAGTATGCAGTTGAACAGCTCCTTAAGAAGATAGAAGGAAGAAATATGAAATCCGTACTGCTTCCTACCCGCCTTTACGGAAGGGAATCAATGGATTATGAGGTTAACAGTTACAGCGTTAATGAAATGCTTAAGGCAGATCATGATTTCATTAACAGATTATTTGACGACTGCTTCTACAGATACAGAAATGAAGTAAAGGACAGCAGAGGCGTGGATCTTCGTATTCTCTTTTTCGAGGTTATGTCCAAGGTTCTTGTGTTTAACAAGGTAAAGATTGCTGTTACAAGAGAAAGTGATAGTATTGAGGAACTTAAAAGGATAATAGAGGAATTCTTTGACAACGGTGCGATGGAGTATACGGATGTCAGCAGGTTCGTGAGCTGTATGGATCATATTCAGAAGACTGCCGGGGAGTGCAGTAAATCTGCGCTTTCGAACGAAAGAAGGAATTACATTTTTAATTATATAAGAAACAGGGCACTGCTGGCCAATGGAATGCATTCGAACAAGAGGCATAATAAGCACATGGAAGAGAGGCTTAAGCTTCAGGAATTCATGGCAGCGACGGTACCGTTTAAGGATACCGATTTCGAGAATTCGGATGATGTTATTAATGCATTTTCAATGCTTGAGCTTAAGAATGCGGCATTGTATCTTTATGATGAACCGGTTGCTTATAAGGCGAGGAAAGACTTCGTGTTCCCTGATATGCTTAAGCTGAAATGTGTTACAAGAGATGGGGGCAATATACTGATTCCGGAAGACAGACAGCCGTGTGCGATATCGGAAATATTTGACAGAGAGGAGCTGCCGGAGGTTCTTAACGGATGGGTTTCCTTCCCTGTGTTCATAGGAAGGCATGTTTTCGGTATATTGGTCAGCGAGCTTAACAGGGATACGATAAGCAGGGGCGAATATATTGCGAATATTCTGAGCAGGGTAATAGCAATTCGCATGCAATAAGTACAGCTGTTTTGAAATGATTGTAATGAACGAATAGGGTTCGTTAGTTTTAGAAACCTCAGGATTAGTATATATTTACGGATTGTTGAGAAATCATAATACAATAACAAGCGTTGCATTATAGAAATATATTTATAAGGTATTGTTGTAAGGGTATCCGCTGCGTGCGGAAAGATGAAAAGGAATCCGGGATATGATATATTTCAGCTTGAGCAATTCGCTGCAACTGCAATATGACGGCCTACTGACAAAGCTTAAGGGCAATTTCGTGAGCAAGGAGGTATACCTGCTTGACGGAAATGCACTGACAGCTCTCGGCAGGCCTTTTTCTGTATGTATTTCTCTTAAAGACGGTCAGGTTTCCGAGGCAAGAGCCTTTGAACAATGGCATGGGATAGAGAGTATAATGAACTCTGACTTGCCCATGATAATGGAAGGAACGCTCATGGGCGAACTTATGCGTTATCTTCTTATGCGGCTCCGCAGGGTACTTCAAATAGAGCCATATGCCAATGAACATATGCTTTCTGTATTGAGAGCCAAGCTTAATGATAAATTCAGATATTATGAT
>JAILNV010000183.1 GCA_024691125.1 Lachnospiraceae bacterium
CTTGCCGAGGGATCGTTAACGTTACAGCCCTCCCATTCCCTGTTGGGCATCCAGAAATCCTTGACCATCTGCGACTGTCCCGGATAGTATTCCTCGAATATCTCGCGGTACAGAAGCGATTCTTTGGTAAACGGTCTTGCATGGTCATATTTCTTTATTAGTTCTTCATATTCCGCATCCGAATATTTAGACTCGGCATACTCTTTCAGGTGATCCACCATCGAATGACCCACCGCATCGGAGAATGCCGCCTTCTCCCTCATCAGAATATCATATGGAAGGTAATCGCCCTCGAAGGCATGTCTTAACAGGTACTTACCTTTGTTATAAACATTCATTTTCTGTGCCGGATCAATGCTCATCACATATTTTACAAAGTCAAGATCGCCGAAAGGTACTCTTGCCTCCAATGAGTTAACAGATATACATCTGTCGGCTCGCAGTACATCATACATATGTATCTCATGGATACGCTTGACCGCTTCCTTCTGGAATTCCTCCGGTGATGGTGCGAAATCGGTATATTTATATCCGAACAGTTCATCCGAGATCTCTCCGGTAAGCAGAACTCTTATATCCGTCTGTTCATGAATTGCCTTACACACCAGATACATTCCCATGCTGGCTCTGATGGTCGTAATATCGTAGGTCCCAAGCAGCTCAATGACATTTGGAAGCTCGCGGATAACGTCTTCCTTGGTGATAATAACCTCTGTGTGATCACTGCCTAAATAGTCAGCTACCTGCTTCGCATATTTAAGGTCGATGGCATCTGTGTTCATGCCTATCGCAAAGGTCTTTATAGGCTTATCGGACAGCTTGGAAGCCACAGCACATACGAGGGAGCTGTCAAGGCCGCCGCTTAACAAGAAGCCTATCGGAGCATCGGAATCAAGCCTCTTCTTAATACCCTTGACCAATTTGTCATGAATGTTCCTGCATACTGTTTCAAGGTCATCATCCACTACCTTATCGACTCTTGTTATATCGTTGTAGCAGATGAATTCTCCGTCTTTATAATAATGGCCCGGCGGGAACGGAAAGATCTTATCCACCAGTCCGACAAGGTTCTTTGCCTCGGATGCGAATACGATTTCCTTGTCCTTGGCTGTCTTATACTCTTCATCGGCTGCTATCCCGGACTTCACATATCCATAATACAGCGGCCTTATTCCGATCGGATCACGCGCCGCTATGAGTGATCCGGCTTTATCATCATATATTATGCAGGCGAACTCGGCATCCAGCTTCTCAAACATATCCGTACCGTACTGCTCAAACATGGGCAACAGCAGCTCGCAGTCGGAATCACTCTTAAATGTATAACCTTTCTCCTTAAGCTCTTCCTTGATGGGACGGAAGCCGTATATCTCACCGTTGCAGACAAGAAAATTACTGTTAAGGTTAAACGGCTGCATACCCTCCTCACTAAGTCCCATTATCGACAGACGCTCAAATCCCATGATGCCGCCCGGGATGTCGATTATCCTCTGCATGTCCGGCCCTCTCGATATCGTCCTGTCGAAATGTTCCTTGAATTCATCCTTTGTAAGGCTGTCGCCAAGATAACCCATTATGGAACACATTTTTCTTTGCCTCCTTTAATATGTCTCAACTATTCAGAACGGCATATATTATAAATATAGTGCGCGGGTCATGATCTGAACAGTTGCCTGAATTTATATAAAGAAAAAGGCGCCCCGACTGTTGTCGAAGCACCCTCGCTTACAGTAAATATTATATAAACAGTTTTCCGGTTGTCAAGGTTTTTTTTACAAGCAGTCTGTTATTCGTTGTAAACCTTCAGATCCAGCATGTTTTCAGATTTGGCCACTATCAGGGCTGCCGCCATATCGCCTGTTATATTGGTCATCGTATCGAACATATCCAGAACCGGATATATAGGTATAATAAGCCCCAATGCTTCAACAGGCACACCCAGCACCTTAAGTATTATACCTATGCATAAAAGACCTGAACCGGGGACTCCCGGAGCACCAAGCGAAAGAAGTATGATAGTGATAAAAAGCGACAGAATACCCGATACCGAAATATCTATTCCATACGCTCTGGCAAGGAAAATCCCCATGATGACCTGAAGCATACAGGCTGCGTCCATATTTATGGTCGCACCGAGCGGAATGGAGAAATTGGCAACTGCCGGAGATATACCAAGCTTTTCCGTACAAACCCTCATATTGGTAGGTACCGCCGCGGAACTGGAGGTAAGGGTAAAGCCGGTAAGCATACCCTCCCTGGCTTTTTTGTAGAACTTAAGCGGATTTAACCGGCCCATTATCAGAATAAGCAAACCGTATACTATCATTATACCCGCACAGGAAAGAATCTGAAGCATAACCGCACCCAGAAGTGAAAGAAACGCATCGGTTTTCAATTCCGTTATCATAAGTGCCATGGAACAGAATGCCACAGCAGGAATAAACTTTGCGATAAGGCTTGTTATCGTTAAGAAAAGGGAATTCAAGCTCTCAAATAATTCCTTCAGATTAGCTGCACTTTCTCCCAATAATCCAAGGCTCACACCGCACAGTATCGCCAGAAGAATAAGCTGAAGCGTACTTGTTTTCAGGAAAGGCTCAAGGAAATTGGAAGGGACTATCTCTACTATGGTATCTATAAGGGATGTATTCACCTCAGCATTTATGTCAACCTGATCAATAACCTGATTTCCGGAAAGGGCGAATCCCGGTTCTCCCGGCTTAAAAGTCATTGAAATCCCCAGTGCAAGGAATAAGGCAAACGTAGTCGTCAGGAAATACATGCTTACTATTTTTATACCCAGCTTTCCGAAACGTGATGCATTATCAAACTGCGTGAAGCATGTGACTATAGAGAAAAAAACGACCGGTGCGATGATTATTTTCAGGGCACTCATAAACATGGTCCTAAACGGTGAAAGAATAAAGGAGCATAATCCGGTGCTTATTGGTCCTGGTATAACAAACTTTGCCAGAAGACCGAATATAACACCAAGAAGCATGCCCCAAAGGGTTGTGTAAAGAGTCTTCTTTGAGTTGTCCGAAAGGATCCTGACGCTGTTCACGCCGTTCCTGTTGCCATACTTATACTTCTCGCCGTAAGCCTTCAGAACCACTGCTCTTATGGCATCAACCGTCATTCCGTCTTCTGAGGTATCCCCCTCATCAAGCTCCTGTGAATTGATATCGAACCCCTCACCCTTCATGCTAAGGGTAACGCTGACCTCACCCATCATTCTTTTAATATCGACCAGGAATTGACTGTTACCGTTTGCATGCCGGATAAACCTTGTCAGGGTCTCTTCAAACAGAAGTTCATTTCTCAGAATCTGTTTCTTATCAATCCCCATCCCGGCAAGAGAGTCATGGATAAATGTGTTCGCCTCATCCATGTAACCGGTATTATCTGTTGAAAATAATTTCCTTACTCTTTTCATTATAATCTCCGATATCTGTTTCTGTTCGTTTGGTGATCACAACACTAAAAAACCCTGTATACCAAATTACTTTACTACAGAATACAGGGTTTTACAATTAACACTTATTAACGGCTGTACTTATCTGGGCTTCCCGGCTCGAAGCCGCCGTACCCGTCCTTATAGGTATACTCGACTTCATATAACCCGTCATAATCTATACGGATCATGGGACTATAAGATTCAACGAACGCACTTATCTGTTTATAGTATTCCTCTTTACCAACACTTTTTCCGTTTATGGGGCAGGGTTAGTCGGTTCGGTACCTGCCTTATCCTCTTCCACAGGTTCAGCGCCCGCAAGCATCTCGCCCGCTTGATCTGTTCCTTCCAATACCGGGTCTTCTGCACCGATAGGCTCCTCCGGCTCTTCCGCCAACGCTGCAGCAGGAATGGCAAGTGCTGTCAAGACTGCCGCCATTACGCCGGCCAAAGCTCCTTCCAACTGACTTTTATCATAGTCCTGTCCTCCTCCTAATGATCTATATTTCCATGCTTCAAAAAACGACGTCATTTCACCATCATGCTCTTATATTAAACCATTAATTTCATGTCTATAGCAATCATTATGTAACAGAATAATCTGATATTAATATGACAGATTTACATTATAATTTCCCACAAAGATGTTACATATGAGCACTGATATAACAAAAGGGGAATTATTGACATATTTGACGTGAAACAAGATAGATGATCTTATCTGCTCCTCTTTAAATGTCCTTTCCAATGGTATATAATCCTGAAAGGTACAGAATGGAAAGTTATAAGGTTCGTAGAAAGGACCCTGATTTGGATACCAAGCATATGTTCAGCAACAGAAAGCTGTTTTTGTTGCTGCTTCCCATAATTGCAGAACAGTTCCTTAACTCCCTCATGGGCATGGCGGATTCCATGATGGTCAGCAACGTCGGCGCGGCTGCCCTGTCGGGAGTATCGCTGGTGGATTCCATCAACATTCTCGTAGTCCAGGCCTTCAATGCGATGGCAACAGGAGGCGTCATCATATGTTCGACCTGTATCGGGCAGAAGGATTATAAAAGAGCCGGAGAGTCGGCACGACAGGTGCTCTTGGTTTCGACCGTAATATCTGTGGCTACGATGGTATTGGGACTTATATTCAGACGTGGTCTTCTGCTGCTGGTATTCGGTAAGGTGGATGCGGATGTAATGAAGGCTGCGGGAATATACTTCCTGCTTACTATCCTGTCCTATCCCGCCGTAGCAATAGCAGCCGCCTGCAGCGCTATCTTCAGGGCACAGTCAAATACCAGGCTGCCCATGAATATATCTGTGGTTTCCAACCTTCTTAATGTGGCAGGCAACGCAATCCTCATATGGGGCGCAGGGCTGGGTGTTACAGGTGCTGCCATAGCCACCCTGTTCTCAAGGGTATTCTCCGCGGTAGTTCTTTTGATCAAGCTTAGGAATGAGGATCAGGAAATATATATAAGAGACTATCTTAAGATACGGCCGGATGCCGGCAAGATCCATACGATCCTTGCCATGGGTATTCCAAACGGTATTGAGAATTCCATGTTCCAGTTCGGTAAGCTGGCCATTCAGTCCTCGGTATCGACCCTTGGAACAATAGCGATCGCCGCGCAGGCCATGACCAATATTTTTGAGAATATGAACGGAATAGCCGGCGTGGGCGTGGGAATCGGTCTTATGACCATCGTTGGCCAGTGCCTTGGCGCAGGCAGGAAGGATGAGGCTGTTTATTATACGAAGAAAATGGTCTTCTGGGGATACATCGTTATCCTGATAAGCTGCCTCTTTACCTATGCAATAGCACGTCCGGTGACGGCTCTTGCAGGCATGGTACCTGAGAGCGCGTCACTGTGCATATATATGCTTGGATGGATCACCATTATCAAGCCTCTCTTCTGGGCTCCCTCCTTTATAACCGCATATGCCATGAGGGCTGCCGGTGATGTAAGGTTCTCGATGATCACGGCTACGCTGACCATGTGGCTGTGCCGTGTAACCCTGGCCGTCTTCCTTATAAGAGTGGCTCATATCGGCGCCATGGGCGTATGGATCGGCATGTTCTGCGACTGGGGCATCCGCGGCATCATCTTTACCATAAGATTTATCCACGGAAAATGGATCCACCAGTTGATCAAATAGTCCGTCAGCCGATCAGCTATTCAATAGTCAGTCAATTAGTCCGTCAGCCGCCTAGTTATCCGGTAGTCAGTCAATTATTCCGTCATCCGGTCAATCAATCAGTTGATCCTCTTTCCGCTTACGGTTCCGCTGGCTATGAACTGCGGATCGTCTATAGCCACATCTCCGCTGTATACTACATTACCGGATGCGTCATATGAGAAAGTCATGACCATGGTCATTATCATTCCGTTCTGATTCTCATGCAGCGTCACCCTGCCGCTCGCTTCATCATAATTAGCCAGATCACCCGCGGTTACGACAATGTTGGGAAGGGCCTCACTGTCGGTGAAGGTCTCGTTATTCTCTTTACCTACGAAGGTGGCTGACAGGTTCTGCGTAAATGTCTTTCCCTGTATTTCGGACTTAGGAGGTACCCCGCTCTTCTTTTCCTGTGCCTGCGTTTCTTCCTTTACCTCAGCCTTTTGATCCTTCTGCTTTGTGTCTTCCGTGGAATCCTTTTTCTTACTGTCTTCTCCCGTTCCTTCCTTGGCCGCTTCTTTATTGTCTTTTGTTTTATTATTCTCTTTATCGTTCTTAGATGTTTTGGCGTCCTTCTTATCCTCCGCCTCACTCTCTTCCGATGCTTCACCTGTCTTCATATTATCAAGCATCCTCTCAAGAGACCGCTTCACGGATTCACCCACGAGATAGGGCTCCTGTGTTCCGTAGAAATAGTACTCATCATCTATGATGAACATATAGCAGTACATGCACATGGGCATCGGCAGATCTTCATCCTTCCACGTTGTTTCGAAACGCAGAGCCGAATTCCCCTTAAGCTTATAGCTCTCCTTCTTCAGTATCCCGCTTCCGTCCTTTGCATATGACGAGGCCAGCTCCGAAAGTATCCCGTTATCGTCTATCTCATCAAAGCCGCTGTCCCTGACTGTCTCATAATGTGCCAGTACGACTGCCGGGATCTTATCGAAGACATTATAGAAAAGTGTATCCTCCGTAAGCTGCGGATCCCACGATGAAGGTTCCATATATGTGATCCTGCCATAGGTTCTTTCCGTATCGAAATAAGGCTCTTCGAAGAAATAGTCAAGCTGCGTCAGCCTGTAGCTGTTATCATAGGACTCCAGACGATACGGCCGGTTCTGATATTCCCTCGGAAGAAAAGCAATGCCGGGCAGGGATGTTTCCTCGGAATAACCTGTAAATATGCCAAAGATACGCACATACTGACCTACAGCCTCTCTTACAAGGTCATAGAAATATTCTGTCCCTGCCTTGCCAACCGATACAGACCATTTCCCTTCATCAGCTATAAGGAGAAGGGTATGCTGCTCCTCATCAAAGCTGTCAACATATCCTTCAACGCAGATCTCTGTCCCCACGGATACCTTTCCGGCCTTGCAGTAATCGGCATATTCTTTAGCCGGCGTGAAGCCATCCGTATACAGGGCAGGTTCCGCTTCAGGCGGCTCGGGCAGTGCTTCCTTCTCATCGATATCATCCGAACTTACGCTGTCATCGGGCTCATCCGTCTGAGCAGCTTCTTTAGCGGAATTATCGGAGATCTCCTCTGCCGGTTCAGTCTGCCCGGATGCGGGTGCTGCCGGAACAGGCTCGGGTGCCGCGGTGTTACAGGAAGTAAGTATGAATATTATAGTAAGCGATAGAAGTATGACCGTTCCGAGTCTGTATCTCATATTGAACCCTCCCATAATTTGTCATAAGGAATCCTTAGCCTTATGACAGTCCTCAACTTTCATAATCTGCTTTACACTACCAAGGTTATATACATTGTACACAACACTCTGTATTCCCGTCAAATATATTAAACAGGACAGAGGAAGAATGGGAGCCAGGGGACGGTTCTCTGGTTCTCTTTATCGGTGAAGAACCTCAGAACCGTCCCCCGGATCCGCCTACTCCGATTCCTTATTTACCGGCAAGAGCGGCCGCGATAAATCCACGGAATAACGGATGCGGTACGTCGGGACGCGATCTGAACTCAGGATGCGCCTGGGTAGCTACGAAGAAGGGATGCTCCTTAAGCTCCATCATCTCCACTATACGTCCATCGGGTGACAGGCCCGAAAGGATCATTCCATTACCTTCAAGCTCTTCCCTGTAATCATTATTCACTTCATATCTATGGCGGTGCCGCTCGTAAATTGTATTGGGTATCTGGGGAACCGGAGAACCGTCCCCTGGTTCCACAGAACCGTCCCCTGGTTCCGGGGAACCGGAGAACCGTCCCCCGGATCCGCCTTCATACAGCTCATAAGCCTTCGTTCCTTCCTTGAGGACGCAGGGATATGCTCCGAGCCTGAGCGTGCCGCCCAGGTTCTCAACGCCCTCCTGTTCCGGCATCAGATGGATCACCGGATGCTTTGTATCAGGTGAGAACTCAATGCTGGCCGCATCCTCATATCCGAGCACATTCCTGGCGAATTCGGTTATCGCAAGCTGCATTCCAAGGCAGATGCCAAGGAATGGGATCTTACGTGTCCTTGCGTATTCAATGGCAATTATCTTACCTTCTATCCCTCTTGATCCGAAGCCTCCCGGAACGAGGATACCATCCAGATCATGCAGATATTCTTCGGCATTATCGGGAGTCAGGTCCTCCGAATCTGTCCATCTTATGTTAACCTGTGCCCTGTTTGCGATCCCGCCGTGCTTAAGAGCCTCCACCACGCTCAGATATGCATCATGCAGGGATACATATTTTCCCACTATTCCTATATTTACCGTATATTTCGGATTATGGAAATCCTCTACCATCTGACGCCATGCACTAAGGTCGGGCTCAGGACACGGAAGCTTAAGGCACTCACATACTGCCTGGGCAAGCTTCTCTTCCTCCAGCATGAGCGGAACCTCATACAGTGACTGGGCGTCAAGATTCTGTAACACATGTTCTTTCTTAACATTACAGAACAGCGCTATCTTCTCCCTCATTCCGTCATCTACCGGGTAGTCGGAACGGCACACAAGGATATCGGGCCATATTCCCATACTCTGCAGGGTCTTGACGCTCATCTGCGTGGGCTTCGTCTTCATCTCCCCGGAGGCCTTAAGATATGGTATCAGAGTCACCTGGATTATGATCGCATTATCCCGTCCCGCTTCTGTCTGGAACTGCCTTATGGCCTCAAGGAAGGGCTGGCTCTCAATATCGCCGACGGTTCCCCCGATCTCTATTATTGAGATCGTCACCTCTTCTGAGGGTTCCTCCTTATCCTCCTTATGAAATCTGTCCTTTATCTCATTCGTTATATGCGGGATGACCTGCACGGTTCCGCCGCCGTAATCACCGTGACGCTCCTTATTGAGTACCGTCCAGTATATCTTCCCTGTAGTAACGTTCGAATTACGGTTAAGGTTCTCGTTAATGAACCTCTCATAATGACCCAGATCCAGATCTGTCTCCGTACCGTCATCGGTCACGAATACCTCGCCGTGCTGTATAGGGTTCATAGTTCCGGGATCCATGTTGATATACGGATCGAACTTCTGCATGGTGACCCGGTATCCGCGCGCCTTGAGCAGCCTTCCCAGAGACGCTGCGGTTATCCCCTTACCCAGTCCCGATACAACACCACCTGTTACGAATACATATTTTACCATCGGTATTCCCTTTCTTCCTGTTACTGTAATTCTGTGCCACAAAAAAAGGGCTGCTTCGGAAACCTCCGAAGCAACCCTGCTTACTGAATTTAATTATAGAGTTATTATTCATAATGTCAAGGTATCTATTCAGAACAGCACATAAATTTTAAAATATGATGTGTCATGCTTGCATGTAAACAGCATATTTTACAAATTTATGTATTGGATGAATCCCAAACAGCGAAAAATACGAAGTATTTTGAGGATTCGTCATAAGGGGTACCGCAAAGCGGTGGATTCCTTATGACATTACCTGTTCTGAATAGTTACATGTCAAGTCAAAAACTTATGTCATTACCCGTGATGTCAGGTATGAAATTACAGGATCTTCTCGGCGACCTCCGTATCCTCATAATCGGATGCGGCGGGATCGTATACTATGTGGGTTCCGTTCTCGATACCGTCCAGGATCTGGGTAAACGTACCGTCCTTAACCCCTGTCATGACATAGCGCTTCCTTACCGTGCTGTCCTTATCGATAATGTATACATAGCTTCCGTTATCATCGGCGTAAATGCACTCATTAAGCACCTTTAATGCATTCTCCGTTTCCTCCAGATCTATAACAACATCAGCCTCCATACCCACTATAAGGGTATCCGTCGTAAACAGCGAAATATATACCACCGCCCTTGACTTTCCGGAGGAGTCGGCCTCCGCATACTGGCTTATGGTTTCAACCTTTCCATGGTACTGGATATCACCTATATTTATGATCGCATTCTGCCCTTCCCTTACGGATGTTATGTCGTATTTCGATACCAGGAGCTTGACTCTGTAATCATCAGCCCGCTGCATCTCGAATACAGGAGCACCCTTCTCTACTGCCGCTCCGTCATCCACATAGCACTTCGTTATTACTCCGTCAGAGGGTGATACGCAGCCGGAGCCTGCCTTTTCAAGCTCGTTCATTGCCTGGTTGAGTGACAGCTCATCAAGCGCCATCTTCTGCTCGTTTCCCAGGATATCATCATATGCCCTGACCATGGACTGGGCCGTATCACGGTCTGTACGCGCCTCGCTCCACAGCCTTGTAACAGTCTCCAGATCGTTCTGCAGCAGTTGATAGGCATTATAGGTGGCGGGATCCATTCCTTCTATCGGGAGGCAGGCTATGTCTCTCTGGTTCTTTGAGATCGCTGAATTGGTCTCCGAAATATTATCCTGTATTCTCTTAGCCTCCTCAACGAGCTTACTTACATCCATCTTCTGATCGAGAAGCTCTGCCTTCTTAAGCTCGACCTCTATCTTGGCAAGCTTTGTCTGATCGGATGAAACCTCATCCTGCATCTTGAGTATATCGTTCTCTATTACCTGCTTCTGCCTCTGTCTGTCATAATCATGTGCATATTTTCCGGCATCCAGCGCCATTATATTGAACTTAAGGTTGGCATATACCGCTTCGCACTGCTTGATCCTTACATTGGCATCATTGACCTTACTCTGGTTGGTTGCACGGCTGCTCTTAATGGAATCGATTATCTTCTGCTCATATTCTATATTGGTTTCAGCCACATCCACGGCGAATTTCTGAGTATCATCCGTGTATGAAAGGAGCATATCACCGGTCTTGACGCGCTCTCCGGTCTTAACATACTTATGTGTGACCCTTCCGCTTACATCAGCGTAAACGGTGAGCAGCTCATTACCTTCAACATTACCCGTCATGGTCAGCTTGGGCGATACGTAACCCGTATCCGCGACCACTACCTCTATTTCCTCAGGCTGCATGTAATAATAGACGCCTGCTCCCACAAGCCCGAGAATAACAAGTATTACGAATATCTTCTTTACGATCTTCATTTCCTTTACTCCACTCCTTTTAATGCTTCAACCATATTTATGCTCTTTACTCTTGTTGAAATAAGTCCGTTCACTATAACCGATAATCCAAACGTAAATGCCACCATTTTAACATAAGGTATATATGACAGATCGACTATATAGTCGGCCGTAGGATCCATTGAATCGATCAGATATTTAATATACAGATGACCGACGGGTATTCCGAGGACTGTTCCGGCTCCCGTAAGGAAGAGATTCTGCTGCTGAAGTATCCATCGTATCTTGCCGGTCGCAAAGCCGAGGACCTTAAGCGTCGCAACATCTCTTGTTTTTTCAATATATGACATTATTCCTGTATTATACATTCCGGTAAAGCCTGTTATCATACCGATAACTACGATAACTATGACCATTTCGTTCATGCTTGCTATGCTTCGCTTCAGGGCTCTTATCAGTTCACTCCTTGAAAGGACACCGGTTACTTCTTTTCTGTCCTGTACTATCGAGGTGGGTACCGTCATATCGGAATAGACTGTTTTGGGATCGAAATACCCTCCCATCTTCTCAAAGTATTCCCTGCTTATTATTAATCCCTGCACATCCGGCGCCTTACATATATCGGTAACCGAAACAGTATATATCTTCTTCTCTGACGGTAACCGGAAGCTTATATTGCCTCCCTTCTTTACCTTAAGAGTATCCGCTGCCTTATGGCTTATGATGGCTCCGCGCTGCGGGATCTTCAGATATTCCCTGTTCTCATTCTCCACACGATACAGATTGCCCTTGTCGACAACGGTAACCGTAAACAGTCTGCTGTCCGTTCGGCTGGTCAGCTCCGCATTGGTAACCATTACCATCTGTCCCTTATACTTTCTGGCATAATCATATGCCCAGGAATATCCGCCGTCATCCGACAGGCTGATCGTATACTGCGCTGGCCGCAGATCATTATATATCCAGTCATCCTGCTCTGCCAGTATTTCATCGAAGCCGAAAGCTCCCATCAGTATTGAAGAGCATATAAAGACACCGAACACGCCCATTACCGATCTGAAGCGGTTAATATTGATATCCCTTAAGTTCCATCTCGTCGCAAAGCTTAAATGCTTCCAGATGAAAGTCTTCTCTATGAAGCCCGCACCACCTGCCCTTGGCGCCTCGGGCAGAAGTATCTTGGAGGCGTTGAGCACTAGTAAGCGGCGGCACGACACATAATTGGCCAGTCCGCTCAGCACTACTACGGAAAGAGCTATAAGCGGGACGGTATAAGACATTTCCTGGGTACTGTCCGGCACTGAATACAGATCATAGAAATCCTCGATAAGCCAGCTTCCCAGCCCGTAATAACCCGCCAGAATACCCAGAAAGCATCCCGCGGATGTAATGACCAGCGTATATGAGATATAATGCATCGTTATCGTAAGCCTGCCAAACCCGAGTGCCTTAAGGGTTCCTATTACAGTCCTCTGTTTGGCCGTGATCCTCGACATCGTGGTGATCGTACTGAGAAGAGTAAGAGTAATGAACAGTGTCGGGAATATCGCTATCATTGTCTCGTTGAAATTACAGTCCGATCTCTGTGTAGCGTAGGCCTCCTGCTCAGGCTTGGTCATTATGCTCATGGATTTCTTGGATAT
>JAILNV010000215.1 GCA_024691125.1 Lachnospiraceae bacterium
CATCATGAAATCCTTGGAATTCATGATATCCGACAGGAGTATCAGCTTATCTGCCTCCGGCAGTGTCCTGTAAAAAGAAGACGTAAAATTAATAAGAGTATTGTAGCTTGCAAGATCTTCGGGAAGCCGGCACAGGCAGACGGTTGAATTAAGACGTATCTCCAGGTTGCCGAGAGTGAAGCTTTCCTTAAGATATGCTACTATCAGACGGCCAAGATCCTGCATCTTATCAAACTTGTCACCGTCGGCTATTATGGCATACACTCCCCGTTCCACATAATACACATCCGTATACAGGTTGATTATACGTCCCATCTGTCTTAACTTATCACTGACGCGCTTCAGCGTGGTTCCGTAAATCTCCGGACCCAGATTGGTTCTCAGTGCCTGATAGTTCCTTATCTTCACCAGCACCGCATTCATGGGACGTCCGACGCTGTACGACTTGTACATGTCCTTTAAGTATGCATTCTGACTGAGAGTACCGACGATGGAATCCACCATTTCCTCGGGACGCTGGATCACTGTTGCGATAAGGAACAGCGTAAGCGCCATGGCAAGGGTCTCAAGCCTCAGCCCGATAAATATCCTCTGCACAAATATTGCAAGTATATTTAACGGAGCAAACGCAAAGATCATAAACATTTCGGACTTTCTGACAGTACATCTGAACTTTATCACCATATACAGTATCAGAAGAAGGTGAAATGCCGACAAAAAATAGATGATCCCTATATAGCCGCCTCTTGTATATACTCCATCCCCGCTTATATAGAATATCTTTCCACTGAAGATATTCCATATTATGGACAGTATTATTCCCACAGCAGGAACCATTATCCATAATGCAAATATCTTCTGCTGTTTGAGCTTATGCCATATTCCCATAAACGAAAACAGAAACAGGATATATGCCGGAGTAGTCAGATGCCTGATTATATAGAATATGGTATTGGAAACAAGCTGTATACCTGCATTTGACGGAGACTGCGGGATATATGTGCCGAACATACTGTCAAACAGATCCATTCCCGCTGCCGCTATGATCAGTGCCGAAAGTGTTATGATCAGACGGTTTGTCCTGTCCTTGGTATAGTGCTTGACCAGCAGAAACACAAGGACGGTAACTGATAATACTATAGCACATATATCAAAATAAACGATACGCATCTATTTATCCTCTGGATCGTAATTTTCTCAATCTCAGCCTTCACAACTGCTTAAAGACAAGTCCGGATGCAGGTTTCAGAGCATCTGCAAGGCTCTCGCCGGCTTCACGAAGCTTAAACGATACATCCATTCCTCTCTCTAATGTTACCGGATACTCTGCCAGCCTCATATCCAGTTCAAAGTCCAGATCCGAATTATCATTGTACTCCGACAGCCTCATGCCTATCGAAGCTCTGATACTGTTTATCATATCATATTTATCGGAAAGTATCACGGAAATAAATTCATCGTCACCGATCCTTGCCGGTATGCTCTCATCCCCGACTATATTCCTGAATATTCCGGCTGCTTCCCTTATCGCGGCATCACCCGTAAGATGTCCGTATTTACCGTTGATCTCTGTCAGATGACTGATATCGGCTATCAGAATGTATCCCTGTCTCCCGGCATTTCGTGAGACCAGTCTGTTGAAGCCTTCCATAAAACCACGGCCGTTGTACAGACCCGTAAGATCATCCCGGTCCGATACATATCCCAGAACACCGTTCATCGCTTCTACCTGAGCCGTGGCTTCATTCGCCAGCTTATTCACGTCTCTGAAATGAAACAGAGCTCCCACCTGAAGCGTACACATCATGGCATAGAAGACATCTTTCTTTTCTATCTCGTACAGTATTATACCATACTGACGTTCACTGGAACAAATAACAAATGATGTAAATCTGTGAAATCCGACATCCGGCAGTACCGAACTTATTCCGTTTTCAAGATTGATATTCACACTGTTGTTTTTTGTATATGCATGCATTTCACTCTTATCGAAAAAGCCCGCATAATGTATCTTTTCCGGTGTGGGCGGAAGCTGTCCCTTTCTGTAAACAACAGGCTCACCAAAAATAAAGAAATGAGCCGAAGCAACATTCATTCCTCTTAATCTCCGCATCACAGTAGACAGGACATCCACGTCACTGAGCTCCGGATTGAAAAGATCCTTCGTGAACAGAGGTATGAACCAAAGCTGCTCCCTGTTCCTTGCCCCAGTATTCCTCATTCTGATGATCTCTGCTTCCTTAAGCTGTTTGAAAGCATGCAGCATTATGGCTGTAAGCTTGGCTCTTTCCTTACCGTGCGGGATCATATACATGATCGTTTCCAGTATTTCTATAGTCTTATCGGTTATCATACGGGCCGACAGGGCGCTGAAATCCATTATACTGTCTATATACTCATCCGTAACGATATAAACCTCTTCAATATTATCCCACCCCGTGAATATCTCTTTATGGATATATCCGAACATTTCCAGATATATCTCACTGAATTTTCTCTTCTCGGCCTCATACGGCAGGAAGGCATAAATATCATCTATTGCTGCCCTGCAGGCACTATTCTCATAATCACGAAGCTTACCTATTATCTCCTCACCGACGGGAGCCGGACCACCGATATGTTTGTCTGTGATGATCTGCATCCTGCATCCGCAGGAATTCCTCTTTACGAACCTGCACGCTAATCTGGTTCCCTTACCGCTCTCTCCGCCAGCGATCGATATCGCCCTCTTTACTGCCTCACGGCCGAATCTGTAGCAATCATGCTGAACCCCTGTCAGTGTAGGCTTCATCTCGTGGCTCATGCCTATGTCATCAAAGCCTGTAACGGCGATATCACGCCCTATCCTTAATCCTCTCTTGTTGCAGGCTCTGTACACTATCCTTGCGAACTCATCGGAACTGCAGATAATTGCATCTGCATACGGAAAATCATCAAATACGGCATTGATCTTTCGTTCAATGCTTTCACCGTTCCTGCATTCCACGATCTGATCTTCATCGTAACTTATGGAATGAGCCTTCATGGTATCCACAAATGCCCTGAGCTTCTCCTTATAATCGTATTCCGAAATATCTCCAGATATGTAAATTATATATTTGTACTGATGATCAACCACCAGATGCTCCACACATTCACACATAGGGTGATAACTGTCGGCCACCTGGTATGAAACGGATGGCTTCGCGGGAACTGCTTCAAGAACAAGCAGCGGAATATTCTTATATCTCTCCACCAGTGCATTTATATCAGGCAGAATATCAGATTTTCTGAGGGAACCGCTGACCAGAATGAGTACATCGGGCTTAAGCAGATCCGCATAATCATATACACTGTCCAGCTGATCTACATATTCCCTGTCCATATCATCGTCGGTAAAATCCATATCCACGCCGGGGGACTGGGCTCCGAGCAGATATACTATATCCACTCCCTCTTCTTCGGCCGCGTCGTAAAACCCGCTGTACATAACCTCCGAAAACTCACTATGGATGCTTCGCATCATAATCGCTATCGTTAGCTTCTTCTTTCCCATATGTTACGTTTTCCTGCCCTTATAATTAAGAATAATTATATATAATAACTTTAATCCATCAGTCCATCAAGTACATGGACCTTCATGACCGCCTCATTTACATCTACCGAAAGAATGCACTGTTTAATGGCCGGAAGCAGCAGCTCCCCTCCGTTCATCAGCCTTATCACATACACGTCATTTGCACCTGTTTCCATCACATCCGTCAATTCACCCAGTTCGTTTCCGTTCTCGTCAACAACCCGCATACCGATAAGATCGGCTACAAAATACTCATTCCTGCCGAGCCTTACCGCATCCTCTCTGGATACGAAAATACCTCGTCCCTTATACTTCTCAATATCATTGATGCTGTCATATCCTTCGAACTTCACGATAACGAATTTTTTGAAGAATTTCACAGACTCTATCTTAAGTTCATTCATTCCGGCTCCGGTATCAAGAAATACCTTCTTAAGCTTCTTATACCTTCCGGGATCATCAGTGGTGGGAAATATCTTCATTTCTCCGTGAACGCCGTGCGTTGAACTGAGTATTCCCACCTGCAGCAACTGTTCCATAATCCAATCCTTTCGTCGAAAGTTATGTCTCTTATATGATACACACTTCTTATGTGTATCACCTGATATTATTCCAAACATAATTTCACACTTAACAATATATCATCTCAGCCGCCTGTTGAAAAGAAAAAAGCCATGAGTTTTCTCATGACTTTTCTTTTGATCGTATTTTTATTATCACTCCTGGGGCGTATCCAGGATATCCACGATAACCTTCCTGGTTTCCTTGGATGAAGCCGCCTTGACTACCGTCCTTAAGGCTTTCGCTATCCTGCCCTGTTTTCCGATCACCTTGCCCATATCAGACTGTGCAACCTTGAGCTCAACAACTATTGCGCTGCTATCCTCACGTTCGGATACAACCACCTCATCAGGTTTGTCGACAAGAGCTTTGGCGATGATTTCTACCAACTCTTTCATTTTCAATCTCCCTTATTTGCTGATTCCGGCATTCTTGAACAGTCTGCTTACCACCTCTGTAGGCTGTGCTCCGTTTGCAAGCCACTTCTTTGCAAGCTCCTCGTTAACCTTTACCGTACAGGGTTCGGTATTGGGATCGTATGTACCGATCTCCTCTATAAACCTTCCGTCACGGGGTGATCTTGAATCAGCAACTATTATCCTGTAATAGGGTGCCTTCTTCTGTCCCATTCTGCGTAATCTGATCTTTACTGCCATCTTATTCTACCTCCATAATTAAAAAATAAATTTACCGGTTATATACGGATCTTATCCGATCCTAAAAGGGCATCCTGAAACGTCCCTTTTTACCCATGCCTTTCATCATTCCGGGAAGCTGCTTCATCATCTTTCTCGACTGTTCGAACTGCTTTACCAGTCTGTTTACATCCGAAATGTCCACCCCGGCTCCCTTGGCTATCCTGTGCTTTCTAGAAGGATTAAGGATCTCAGGATTCTGTCTCTCCTTCTTTGTCATTGAGAGGACTATCGCTTCGGTCTGTGCCATCTTCTTCTCATCTATCGCATTCTCAATATCCTGGTTCTTTATTCCCATTCCGAGTCCGGGCATCATTCCGAGGATACTTGATATACCACCCATTTTTCTCATCTGGTTCATGCTCTCAAGGTAGTCCTCGAAATCGAACTTGCCCTTCTTGAGCTTCCGGGACATCTCTTTTTCCTTATCCTCATCAATATCGAGGGCTGCTTCGGCCTTCTCGATAAGTGTAAGGACATCACCCATTCCAAGGATCCTGCTCGCCATCCTGTCAGGATAGAACTGTTCGAGATCCGAGAGCTTCTCTCCCATGCCGACATACAGTATCGGCTTACCCGTAACTGCCTTGACCGACAGAGCGGCACCGCCTCTTGCATCACCATCCATCTTTGAAAGTATTACTCCGTCGACACCGATCTTCTCATCGAAGGTCTTTGCAACGTTCACCGCTTCCTGGCCTGTCATGGCGTCTACAACCAGGAGCGTCTGATGAACCTCTACATTACTCTTTATATCCAGGAGCTCCTGCATCATCTCATCATCTATCTGAAGACGTCCGGCAGTATCTATGAATACCACGTTGTGTCCGTTCTTTGCCGCATGCTCTATCGCAGCCCTGCTTATATCAACAGGAGACAGCTTGTCTCCCATGGAGAAAAAATCAACCTCCTGCTTTTCGGCATTCATCTCCAGCTGCTTAATAGCCGCGGGTCTGTATACATCGGCTGCCACCAGAAGGCATTTCTTTCCCTTGAGCTTAAGCTTCCCCGCAAGCTTGGCTGCAGTCGTTGTCTTACCTGCACCCTGAAGGCCGCACATCATGATCACGGTGATCGCCTTACCCGGCTGAAGCCTGATCTCGGTGGTCTCGCTTCCCATAAGGGAAACCATTTCCTCATTTACGATCTTAATAACCATCTGGCCGGGATTAAGACCGTTCATAACATCCGCGCCGACTGCGCGTTCCTCTACCGATTTAACGAACTGCTTCACCACCCGGAAGTTAACATCCGCTTCAAGCAGTGCAAGCTTAACCTCCTTAAGCGCCACCTTAACATCCGCTTCGGTAAGCCGTCCCTTGCTCCTTAGGCTTTTAAAAACGTTCTGAAGTTTTTCTGTCAAGCTCTCAAATGCCATTACAGATTCTCCATTATCTGTTCGCACAGACTGCTTATCTCAACCGCTCCGTCTGTTCCCATACTTTTTGCCAGTGAATCTATGCCTCCGACAAGCTCC
Organism: Lachnospiraceae bacterium; assembly: GCA_024691125.1. Taxonomy (GTDB): domain Bacteria; phylum Bacillota; class Clostridia; order Lachnospirales; family Lachnospiraceae; genus UBA2868. The sequence continues at coordinate 6,290 of JAILNV010000215.1, forward strand.
CGTATCTTTTCAAATCTCTCGATCATATGGAGCTTATTCTCATATTCACCCAGTATCCTGTCACATCTTCTGATAAGATCGTGTATTCCCTGACGTGTGATACCGTATTCGTCCGACAGTTCCTTAAGCGACAGATCCTCATATACCGCCTTCTCATATATAAGCTTCTGATGCTCGGTAAGAAGCTCACCGTAGAAGTCATATAACAGGTTCTGTTCCACGATACGTTCCATCATTTAACCTCACAACCCTGTCATAAAATAATGCAATGCAGAGCCGGTTCTCACGACCGACTTAAACATAATACACAAATAAAAGAGGGGTGTCAAGTATTTTTTCTTGACACCCCTTATGATATTTTCAATGTAAGAAGTACTCCGTACTTCTTTTGAATACGCTCACCGCTTTGGCATCATAAGGTATCCACCACTTCGTGGTCCCCCTTATGATAATATTAAATATTGGTTCTTACGATCTTGGGACGGTAACCTCCTTCGGTCAGGGCATCCATGATCTCCTTCTTATGCTCCGTTCCGAAGGCTTCGAGCGTTATGCGAAGCTCCACTGCCGCATTACGGTTGGTGCTTACGAACTGGTTATGTTCAAGCTTGATAACATTACCGTTCTGCTCTGCTATGACTGCCGCAACCCTGCTCAGTTCACCCGGCTTATCCGGAAGGAGCACTGATACCGTAAATATCCTGTCTCTCATGATAAGCCCCTGCTGAACAACGGAAGACATGGTAATAACATCCATATTTCCACCGCTCAATATCGCTACTACCTTCTTCCCTTTGCAGTCAAGCTGCTTAAGCGCGGCCACTGTCAGCAGTCCCGAATTCTCGACAATCATCTTGTGGTTCTCCACCATGTCGAGGAAAGCTACTATGATATCTTCATCCGGAACCGTGATAATATCATCAAGGTTCTTCTGTATATACGGGAATATTTCTCCTCCCGGTGTCTTTACTGCCGTACCGTCTGCTATTGTATTTACACCCTCAAGAGTAACAACCTTTCCTGCTTCAAGAGAAGCCTTCATACATGCCGCTCCCTCAGGCTCCACTCCTATAACCTTTATCTTGGGATTCATAAGCTTGGCAAGAGTGGATACGCCTGCTGCCAGACCGCCTCCGCCAATGGG
>JAILNV010000275.1 GCA_024691125.1 Lachnospiraceae bacterium
AAGACCGAAGGCGATCGATACATTTCCCACGGCCATGTTTCCTATGATCAGGGGAATAAACAGAGGATTAACCTTGCCCGGCCCCTTTTCTTTTAATCTGTCGTATTCTCTTTCGATACCCTGAAGGCTTCCGATTCCCGAGCCGACAGCGCATCCGACACGATACGGATCTTCCTTCTCCATATCAATGCCTGCGTCTTCCATCGCTTCTTTTGTTGCAGCCACTGCATACTGAGAAAACAGCTCCATCCTCTTTGCGGACTTGAAATCCATGTAATTCTTGCCGTCAAAATCTTTAACCTCAGCTGCCACATGGCATTTATATTCTGATGTGTCAAACCTGGTGATCGGTCCGAACCCAAGCTTTCCTTCCTTTACCGATGACCAGAATTCATCTACCGAAAGACCTATAGGGGTTATTGCTCCCATTCCGGTTACCACTACTCTTTTCTTGCTCATCATGTCCTCCTGCTTATCTGCCATAAGGTTAGCCATTCCCTGATCATGCATTCTTCCTTACAGCTATAATGTTTATACAAATGTAACTATAGTACTATATTAAACGAAATAAATCCGTTTAAAATAATAAATCGATGCGCAAAGATATAATAAACGACTAAGTAAAGATATCTTTGTCATTTGCTATATTCAGATACACATCCCGCCATCGACATTCAGAATCTGTCCTGTAATGTAATCAGACATATCCGATGCCAAGAACAACACCGCCTTTGCTATATCCTCAGTCTTTCCGGTACGTCCGAACGGGATCATTGCTATCGTTGCTTCCTTAGCCTTATCCGTCATTGCTTCCGTCATTTCGGTCTCAATAAAGCCGGGAGCTATTGCATTGCAGTTAATTCCCCTGCTTCCAAGCTCTTTTGCTACGCTCTTTGTAAGACCAATAACTCCGGCCTTGGCTGATGAATAATTAGCCTGTCCGGCATTTCCTGCCACTCCGGATACCGAAGACATATTTATGATCTTGCCGCTGCGCTGTTTAAGGAAATATCTTGAGCTGTGTCTTATTGTATTGAAGCACCCTTTCAGATTCGTACTTATAACCGCATCGAAGGCTTCCTCGCTCATCTTCATAAGGAGATCGTCTCTGGTTATTCCCGCATTATTTACAAGAATATCAAGCCTTCCCTTATCCGCTATTATCTTATCGATCATTTCCTTACATGCGTTAAAATCAGCCACATCGCATTTAACAGACTCTGCGTCTCCGCCTGCTTCCTTTATTGCAGCAACCACTTCATCTGCTCTTGCCTGAGAACCGTTATAATTCACATATACAAAGGCACCGTTCTCAGCCAGCTTCTTTGCTGCTGCTGCTCCTATGCCTCTTGATGCTCCCGTCACGAGAGCTATCTTACCTGTTAACATATGCCTCTAATTCCTCCGGTGTTTCTATATGATATGTCGTTATTTCTGCCATTGCTTCAGCATTTCCGGTACTGTCGGCAATAGCTTTTGTTATCTTCTTCATAAAGCCTGCAAGTGTCTTTCCCGGACCTATCTCTACGAAGGTATCCACACCTTCCTTTATCATAAGCTCTATGGTCTGCTGCCAGCGTACTGATGAAGATATCTGTTTTACCAAAAGGTTTCTAATATTGACCGAATCAGTCACCAGCTCTGCCGTTGTATTTGCCACATACGGAACCTTGACTTCATTGATTACGGTTTCATCTATCACCTTACCCAGACGCTCTCCTGCCGGCTCAAGAAGCTTCGAATGGAACGGACCGCTTACGTTAAGAGGAACTACCCTCTTGGCACCTGCTTCCTTAAGTACTTCCGATGCTTTACTAACCGCACCTTCTTCACCTGTGATCACTATCTGTCCGGGGCAATTGTAATTGGCTATTGCAACGTATCCTTCAGTCTCTTCGCAGATTTTTTCTATCGTCTGAGCATCCATACCAAGCACTGCAGCCATCGCTCCTCCTGTAGGAACAGCTTCCTGCATGAAGATTCCTCTCTGGCGTACTACCTTAAATGCATCCTCATAGCTTAACACGCCTGCTGCTATAAGCGCTCCGTATTCACCGAGTGAGAGGCCTGCAGTATAGTCGCACTTAAGTCCTTTTTCTTCCATAACCGCATAGATTGCCGCTTCAACGGTAAGCATGGCTATCTGCGTGTATTCAGTTATATTTATCTTGTCATTACTTCCCCCGGCCTCAGTCAGGAATTTCTCTCTATCCTCTGCAAAGCACAGTGCGGGAATATCGAGTCCCGTTACCCTGCTTGCTATATCGAATATTTCACGGGCTTTTTCGTATTCATCGTACAGAGCTTCGCCCATGCCGATATATTGTGCTCCCTGTCCCGGGAACATAAACATTGTTTTTCCCATCTTATCTCCTCTCTCCTCCGCTTCATCATGCCACTTCCAACGCAAACACGACCCTCTCCGCTGAACTAACTGCTAACTCCGACTATGCAACCGGAATATTCAACCAACGATTCTTTCATATTCCGGTTGCCAAGTCTACGTAAGCAGTGGATTTCAGCTTCGTTCAACGTCTGATTGTTTGCTTATGGAAATGTCATGCTTCCGCTCACTTATTCTACTAAATAAATGATTACAAATCCGTCTTTAGAAGATGTACTACATCTCCAACAATCTCCTGTATGATCTCCTCGCAAGACATATCGTTTCGGGAAATCAGCCCCGCGATCTGTCCTGCCATCATGGATCCTCTCTTGGTATCACCGTCTACAACGGCAGCCTTAAGAGATCCCAGGGTAAGATGTTCAACCTCTTCAAAAGGAACACCCTTCTTCTCCATCTCAAGGTATTCCTTCGTCATCTGATTACGAAGCACCCTTACAGGATGTCCGTATGACAGACCTGTTACCTCTGAATCTATATCCTTAGCCTTTACTATCCTGTCCTTGTAATTCTGATGTGCGATCGATTCCTTAGCCACTACAAACCTTGTTCCCATCTGTACTGCTTCAGCTCCGAGCATGAAAGCTGCTGCCATTCCACGTCCGTCTGCAATACCTCCTGCTGCAATTACCGGAATGCTGACAGCATCAGCCACCTGAGGAACGAGGGTCATTGTAGTAGCAGAACCGATATGTCCGCCTGATTCTGTTCCCTCAGCTATTACTGCACTTGCTCCGCTGCGTTCCATAAGCTTTGCCAAAGCAACTGAAGCCACTACAGGTATTATGACCGTACCGGCTTCCTTCCACATCTCTATATACTTACCGGGATTTCCTGCACCCGTAGTTACAACCTTAACCTTTTCATCTGCTATTACCTTTGCTATCTCATCTGCCTCGGGATTCATAAGCATCAGGTTAACACCAAAGGGCTTGTCAGCCTCTTTCTTACATGCCTGTATCTGATCCCTTACCCATGATGCGGGAGCGCCGCCTGCTCCGATTATACCCAGTCCACCGGCGTTAGATACAGCGCTTGCAAGCTCATGGGTTGCCACCCATGCCATACCTCCTTGGATAATGGGATATTCAATTCCAAGAAGCTCTGTAATTCTGGTTTTCATATATCAGTTTCCCTCTTTAAATATACTCATACTTATATACGACATTATGCTCCCACCTTTTATGGTGAGAGCACTATTTTATATATCATTTATAATATTTACTCCACAAACACACTAAGTTCGAAAACACCTCACTAAGTGTGTTTGCAGGGTTCGCACTAAGCTCGTTAAAAACCTCGCTAAGTGCTCTACTCCTCAGCGCCATGCTCCTTGAGGTAATTGATCACATCTCCAACAGTCTGGATATTCTCAAGGTCATCGGTAGGTATCTCTACACCGAACTCCTCCTCAAGTCCCATGATAAGTTCAAAAAGATCCAGTGAATCAGCACCAAGGTCATCCTTGAATGAAGTATCCTCAGTAATTGCTGCATCTGTATTCAGCTGCTCTTTGATCATTTCCGCTAATTTCTCTAACATGATTAATCTCCTTACTATCATCTAATACTTAATTGGTATTTCTTTCACCGGTATTTAACCCGACTTTCAAATCATATCTTGATATATACATTTTGTCAATATGCATCTTATACTATTCAGAGCCCCTTTACTTTATCCTCTTCCCTACCACAACCAGACGACCGTCTGTCACATGATAAGTACAGGTATTAAGCGTAATAAGCTCGTCTCCGTATTCAGCTGTAACTCCGGTATCAAACATCTGAAGCTTCTTTATATTCTTTATGAAATCATCAAACTCTTCTTTACTGTTCGCTTCATAAAATGTATAGTACCTGAACACATTTTTCTGATCAGGCATATATATCTGAGAAAGGAACACAGCTATTATCTCATATTCGCGCTCCTCATACAGAGTGGAGAATTTGATTATGTTATGCTGCTGTGTATAAGACTGTTTCCTGAACAGATCAAGATTACCGAACATTGATCCGTTTCTCATATTATGTCCGCCGATTATCATGTTTGTACTGGGTTTTGATCCGTCCTCATAATTGTTTGCCTTTGTACCGGTACCGAATTCCGCATCAGCATCCATAACTATACAGCCTGTATCATCTTCTTTCTTATTAAAATCACGATATACATAGTATCCGTTATCTTCCTTGTTCTGCAACACAGGATAGTCTATAACCGTGTCATCAATCTTGAGCCAGCCTATGCAGTCATGGTTCTTGTTATAATACTCTGTAAGCTTCGGAATCATACGCTCTGTATCGGCTCCGGCGAGGTCTATTTCCCCTCCTTCAACGCTTACATCATTTACCAGATTACTAACCTTGATACCCGAAGGCTTTTCCTGAATATCTTCTTCCACGGATTCCGCTACTTCCTGAGGTGCAGGTTCAGCAGGACCGTGTATCAGAGCAGCAATACCGGCAAGAATATATAATGTGACAATAAAAGCCGGTACAAAAACGAGTGGAGCAAGTTCAACCTGCTCCACCCGAAATGGTAAATTCAGTTTTACTACACCTAAAAAATATCGGTTGGTAGTATTACTCATGATAAATCTCTTTATTTACTAAGCAAAATGATTCGTTGAGGATTAAATATTCTTCTTCTTTCTGTCATATAAGTGTAAGCCAAGGCATACAGCTCCGATCACAAGAACTACTGCAAAGTATATACCCACATTATTCTGACCCCACTTATTAACACCTGCTCTGCCGCTTGCGCTGTTATCAGAAGTAGTCTTGGTACCAAGAACTGCTGTATAAGTCTTATCCTCGGTAACTTTAACCTTTCTCTTCTGACCTTCCTTCTTGGATGCATCATCCATCCAGTATGAATCTGCAGTCCAGGTCTTTGTTGAATCGATCGGGGTAGCTGTAATCTCTATCTCCTGACCACTCAGAGCATAGTAATTGGTAGTCGTAACACCTGTACCTGTAACTGTTACCTTATAAATATGTATCGTTGTCTCAGAATATACATTCTTATTGTACTTATTATCGCTGTTGCAAGGATATACCCTGAACTTGAAATCGCCTGAATCACTAAGCTTCTTGTCATTGTTAAGAGCTGTTACAAGAGACTCAGCATTTATTGTAGCTGAATTACCGCCTGATGTTGCGCTTGTGCTCGTCCATAACGGATCGCCACTGACATCGCCCTTCCAAACCTTTATAAGGACTCCCTTACATCCGGTGAAGTTGGTAAGCTGATGATCCTTATCGCCATCACTTTCCTTACCACTCTCTGTTCCGGTATTAACACTCTTAGGTGCTGTGTAAGAGAACTTCCTTGTATCTGAAGCATATGAAAGTGATGATTTAGGGAATACTTCGAAGGAGAAGAACTCTTCATTTACATAATCCTTAATGACACCGCTTTCTTCCTTGCCGCCCTTAGCAGTAACCTTTATCGTACCTTTAAGAGTTTCACCTGATGATACAGAGCAGTCGCTTGTATCAATCTTGAATGAGAAGTTGTTTGTGCTGTCATCCTTCTTTGAGAAGGTCACATCCTTAACCTTGATGCCGTCGCCCTTATTCTTCTCGAATGTTATTGTCGCGCCATCTCTGAAAGTACCTGTTACAGTACCCTTAACTTCAAGCTTGTAACCCTGTGTAATATACTCAAGCTGATCGGAATCAATCTTGAATGTTGTGGGTACATAGGTTCCCTTTGTCTTGAATATGAATGTTAATTCATTACTCTCTACAGGAACACTGCTTCCATTGAAATAAGCCCTTGCTTTCAGCTTATAAGTAATCGAAGATCCTGATTCATTGTTGTTTGTAATGTTTCCCGATTTACTGGTTGACTTTACATCGCCATCTATAAGCCATTCAATCCTGTCATATGTTGAAGGCGATACTGTGGCATCAAAGTAAAGCTTCTCACCATTCTCAAGAGTAACGGTTGCTGTTCCAAGGCTTGATGAAGACTTACCCTGCCTTGCAGTTACAGTCTGTGTTGCGCTTTCGTTAATCTTAATAGTACCGCTGTATGTTTTTACATCTCCGCCTGCGGTAGGTGTAGCTGTTACAGATACCTTGGCTGCAGTTGCTGCCTTTATAGCTCTGGCTGAAAACTTATTACCGGTCTGTGCTATCTTTTCGAAGTTCGAATCGAGAGTCCATGAAAGAGTATAATCTTCATCAAGAACTGCTGTTTCGGGAGTTACCTTTGCTGTAAATGTAACTTCATCGCCCACATCAACAGTAGATGCACTGGTAGTAATCGTTACACCCTGAATCGGTACAGCGCTCTTTGTGAAGTTCGCAACCAATTTCACAGCTGCATTCTTTACTTCTATTTCAACATCAGCTGTGTCGCCGGGTTTGATTCCTGTCCAGTTCTTGAACTGATATCCATCATTCGCGTAAGCCGTTGCCGTATAAAGATCTCCGCTTAATGCATAGAAAGTATTCGACATTCCGTCCACTTCAACATAACCCTTTGTCTCGCTGTCAGGCTTCACATCTACTCTGTACAGTGCAAAAGATCCTTTTCCGGAGATCGTACCGCCTGCATCCAACGTGAGCGTTGCGGTAACCTGAGTAAGCTTGTCTTCATTGAAATTCTCAATGTTGCTGTTGATCTCTTCAATGATATCTACCGCATCCGTTTCACCGTCATCCACTCCGTAGGCACCTGTTGTTTCATAAACAACCTGGTTACCGATCTTAAATACGGCCTCTGTAACCATCGCTTCGTCCATCGGATCTGTACTGGTCCACGACCACGAAAGCATACCGTCTTCAACCGTTACCGAAGCGGTACGTGTCGCAGCCTGTGCTTCCTTGGCGAATCCCAACGTACCTAACAGACCGATAAGACCCGCAGCAAGGAATAGTTTCCTAAACGTCCTCATTTTGCTTTCCTCCATATTTAATACATCCTATAAGTTTATCTCTTAGTGCGTCCGCATACAATATGTAGATATATTATCGCAACCTGCATAATAGATATAGTTATGGGCACACTAATCTCAACTGCAAATATTTTACAATACTTTTACAATTTGCACAACACGCAATCTTTTGTAATTTTAAACAATCTTTCTGTCACAAAGTACTTTCATCGCTCCAACCTCGTTTATTGCTTGTTTTCCGCGATTTTAATTTCTAAGTTATGTTATCCGCCCATTATATTTCGTTTAAAACAAATGTTTAATTCGGTGATTTTTCTGTTGATTCCTTCTCTTTTATGGTAAAATTGCACAACACAGTATTGACCGTTTGAGTCAGCCCAAAACTCCCTTTTTATCACATTTGTCTGTATATTTGGCGCTTTCCTGGAAACAATTATACACATCGGTCTATTCTCCCAAAAAATCAGGATTCCGCTTACCTTCCTTAAACAGTATGTGGCCCGACCTCTTAAGACTATATGCAGTCTCTGATGCCGGGACATATCCATTTAAATCAAATGTCGTAATTGCTGATTCACACTGCTTTTATCCATTTAACGGATCACATACATCTCTTCCTGATCTTTACTTTGAAGGTCTTAGTTCCTCCATAGCCGTTTATTCCACGTACAACAACAGTCGCTATTCCTATGAAACGATTATGTGTTATCGACTCTATCTTAAAACATTCCGTTGAAAGCTTTTCTTTCTTATCCGGTTCGTTTTTATTCGGTATTATCAGATTAAAGTCTACCCCTGCGAGCGGGTATATATAATTTCCTTCATTGTAATCCATAACAATTGGTTTAGGTGATACCTGCATCTTCTTTATATCCTTGTCCACAGGATATACCCAATAATAACCGCTCAGCTCCGTCTCTCCTTCGTATGCACCGCGGGTTCTGCCTGTAATTCTAACCCTGACCTCAATTTTCTGACCTGTATCACCCGGCATTATAATCGCGTTATCATCGATTTCCTTACCTATTATACTACTGTCACCCGAGGCATAAAAATATCTGCAATCTTGCGCCTGTCTATATTTCATAATATCTTTACGTTTGGACACTGCCTTGCTGTCATCCAATATTTTAGGCATTACCTTGAATCCACCTGGCTTACCATTTCCCTTAACATCCTCCGCATATACCTTAAGCTCTGTTACATTCTTTTTAACAATCTCATAGTAATCCTTAACTACTCCCTTAAAACAGCCCGTGAAACTGATCTTCACCTTTGCCCTTGGGTTAATCTTCTTATTTTTACTGCACGCAATAATATAGTCTACCCCTTCCCTGAGAACAGACTCTTCATCACCATTTCGGAAAGTCACTTTAACCGCAGGTTTTGCTCCTTCCTTGTTATACTTAACCTGCTTCTCAACAGCTATGAATACCTTCGAATCATTGCTCTTTATATGTTTTACAACGTCATACGGCTTTACCGTTATCTGATCGCTTATTACGGTTCCCTTATAATCCCCTATAAGCTCGAACCGCAGATTAAATGTACCTTCTTTCCTAAGCTGCGACTCATCGAAGGTGTAATCCACATCCCTTATAAGGATCTTCCTCTCACTTCCATTATCACCCTGCGAATCCCTGTAAAGTGTCACCTTATTATATCCCAACTTACTGTCAGGTGCATAGAGATCATCAAGAGTCAGCCTGCTGCCGGTATACTCAGGTGCCTTATTAAGACACGCGATCTTAATATCGGAAACGTCAGTCTGCTCCTCTGCCTCAGATATG